>CAYWSJ010000051.1:0-24810 GCA_964461045.1 uncultured Bacteroidales bacterium
TTTTGTTATACTTTTAATATCCCTTGTTTTCACCCATCACTTTCCAATACAAAAATTCTCAAAAATATTTCCAAGTATCTCATCTGTAGATATTTGACCTGTAATCTCGCCAAGGTAGTGCAACACATCGCGTACGTCCATAGCCAGAAGATCAGTTGCCAGACCCGTTTTTAGTCCTTCGCGTGCACGTTGAAGAGAATCATGAGCTCTTTTCAGTGCTTCGTAGTGACGGGCATTGGTTACCAGTATGTCATTCTCCCCTACCTGCTCATAGCTTGCTGCTTCCAGGAGTGCATTGATGAGCTGGTCAATATTTTTCCCTGTTTTAGCTGAAATACGCATAAATTCGTCGTCTGAGGCAATAACCTCTTTGATAGCCTTATCCATTTTATTCAGTTGATCCTCTGTTTCCACAAGATCAACTTTATTGAGGAGGACCATCAACTTCTTATCGGTTCCTTCTGTTCGTTTTTCAACCTTTCTGATCGTATCAGTCACATAATTTTGGTCCTGGTTTGCATCCACAAGCAGAATAACTATTTTGGCCCTGTCAATCTGGTCGAAGGTTCTTTCTATACCAATAGTTTCAATTTTGTCGCCGGTATCGCGAATGCCGGCAGTATCGATAAACCGGAACTCAATGCCTTTGATGTTCACCACATCCTCTATCACATCCCTGGTTGTTCCTGCAATATCAGTAACTATAGCTTTCTCTTCATTAAGCAGATGATTGAGCAAAGTGGATTTACCCACGTTTGTATTCCCGGCTATAGCTATGGGGAAACCGTTTTTCAGGGCATTTCCCAGTTCGAATGAATTCAACAGTTTTTCAATGAGAAGATTAATCTCTTTAAGAAGGTCCTGCAGTTGAGTACGATCGGCAAACTCCACATCTTCTTCACTGAAATCAAGTTCCAGTTCAATCAGAGAAATAAAATGAAGCAATTTCTCCCGCAAATTACGAATTTCACTGGAAAAACCACCTCTCATCTGCTGCATAGCAAGTTTGTGAGATGCTGCAGAGGAAGAAGCAACCAGGTCGGCTACGCCTTCGGCCTGTGCCAGGTCCATTTTGCCATTCTGAAAAGCACGCATGGTAAATTCACCAGGGCCGGCAGTACGAACACCATTATCAATTAACAGTTGCAGTATCTTTTGCTGAATAAACACAGAACCATGACAGTAAATCTCTGCCATATCATCGCCCGTGTAGGAATTTGGGGATTTAAACGGCAAAAGCATCACTTCATCAAGTATCTTTTCATCCTCTGTTATTTTCCCGTAAATTGCTTTCTTATGTTCAAAAACTTTTTTACCTGTATCACTGTAAGGTGTAAATATCTTGTTTACAACAGAAAAGACCTCCGGACCATTTAATCTTATTACAGCTATTGCACCGCTACCCCTGGGAGTTGATATGGCACAGAATGTATTTGAATTATAAGCAAATTGATCTTTCATAACAAATAATATTAAATTCCGGCAAAGTTAAAACCTTTATGCTTAACTGAAAAGTCTTCTTAAAAATTGCACAAATACAATAATTTAATCCGGAGTAATTGAAACCAGGAGATAGACATTTTATATTATCTAGTAATAGATCTCCACTACCCATCTTCCGGGTTCGTTTATTATAAAATCAACTTCACAGGTCTTGATACGTGACCCCAGCTTATTGGGTGCGTGATAATAAATTTCTGCCTTGAAAGGAAAATCCGGTGAACTAACTACCATTGGATTCAAATTCTTATGAAGATTTCCACTGTTAATATCTACCATTAAATCTGATACTCGCTTATTTCCGGCGTGTCTTCTCAAATCAATTTCAATTTTATCAACACCTTCATACCTGTAAATCCTGACCCTCTCTATGCTTCTTTTTCTTAATACTTCGTATGGATCCTGATCTTTCCTTTTTACAAATTTATTATCTTCCCATATTCCTGTAATTACACTATCTCTCTCTGACTTTTTTATAATCATTTTGCCCATACCTGATCGCTTGCCATTCTTCCATTCTCCCTCATAAATTTTTTTTCCACCTTTCCAGACATATTTGCCGTAACCATGAGGTAATCCCTTTTTAAACTCACCTTTGTAAACATCTTTGCCCAGTGCAATACCCTCTCCATAAGCATATCCATTTCTACATTCTCCCTGGTATGTATCATTAATTGTTTCTAAAAGAACCTTACATTTCTGATTTTGGGCTGTTGCAGATTCTGTAAATAATAAGAAGAATAAAATATAACTTAAAATTACATTTTGAATTTTCATAAAATATTTAGATTAATTGCCGTGAACTCTTTTTTTCATTTTGCATTTGAAGTTAAAAAACTTATTTTTGAATAACAAACCATATAATGATACTATGAGTGTATTAGTTAACCAATCGTCAAAAATTATTATACAGGGATTTACAGGCAGTGAAGGTACTTTTCATGCCAAACAAATGATAGAATATGGTACCAATGTTGTAGGAGGTGTAACTCCCGGAAAAGAAGGGATGAAACATCTTGACAGGCCTGTTTTCAATACAGTTGAGAATGCAGTAAAAGAAACAGATGCAGATACTTCTGTTATATTTGTGCCACCACCTTTTGCGGCAGATGCCATCATGGAAGCTGCTAATGCAGGAATTAAGGTTGTAGTAGCAATCACTGAAGGTATTCCAACCAGGGACATGATCAAGGTAAAAGAATATCTGAAAGACAAAGATACAACCCTTATTGGTCCTAACTGTCCGGGAATTATTTCTCCGGGTGAATGCAAAGTAGGGATCATGCCGGGATTTATTCATAAGAAAGGAAAAATAGGAATTATTTCAAGATCAGGAACGCTTACCTATGAAGCAGTTGACCAGGTTACCAAACTGGGTATGGGGCAATCTACATGCATCGGTATCGGGGGCGATCCAATCATTGGAACTTCTACCCTGGATGCTGTAAAGTTATTTATGGATGACAAAGATACAGAAGGAATTATTATTATAGGTGAAATTGGGGGAAACATGGAAGCTGAGGCTGCTGAATGGTTAAAAGAAAACGGTAAGAAACCTGTTGTGGCTTTTATTGCAGGAAAAACAGCGCCAAAAGGAAGAAGAATGGGCCATGCCGGGGCAATAATCGGGGGTAAAAATGACACGGCTGCAGCAAAGATGGAAATCCTCCGGGAAAACGGAATTACTGTTGCCCAGTCGCCTGCAGAAATAGGTTTAAAAATGAAGGAGGCATTAAAATCGTAAGTAAGTTTTCGTTAAATATTGAACGTTCATGGAGCAAGAAAACTGGCAGGACAAAGTAATACTTATTGCAGAAGACGAAAAGATTAATTTTCTTTTTCTGAAAGCAGTTTTTAAAAAAACAGAAGCTAAAATTATTTGGGCCAGAAACGGAGAAGAAGTAATTGAAATTTGTGAGAAAGAAAAAAAAATTGATATTGTGTTAATGGATATAAAAATGCCTGGCATAGATGGTTATGAGGCAACCCGTAAGGTAAAGGAAAAATATCCCAATATAACAGTAATCGCACAAACAGCCTATAATTTAAGTGAAGACCGGGACAGAGCCTATGAAGCGGGCTGCGACAGTTTCCTTGCCAAACCGATCAAACCCAAAAACTTAATGGCCACAGTGAAAAAATTTATCTGACCAGTTTATAAGGTTCATTTCAAGATTCAATAAGATCATCCAGCATCTTCCGAACCTTTTTTGAGTTCCAGTTAACCGCCCCTTCTTTTCGCAGGATAACTTCCTGCTCACCGGAAATAATCATTGTAGTTGGCAAAACAGAATATTCAAAAGATCCGGAAGGTCTTCTCTTTACCTGGTAAACAGGAATTTCAAAATTATTATTATCAAGAAATTTTTGCTGTTTCTTCATTGGCTCATCAGAAAGAATCAGAAAGTGAACCTTATTTCCATAATCGTTATATAACTTTTGAATGGAAGGCATTTCCGCACGGCATGGCGGGCACCATGTAGCCCAGAAATTTATAAAAACGGGCTTATTATAATATTCGTTCAGTGCATGTTTATCGTTATCTTCATCAGTAAACACAAGACTCTTTGCCCCTTCAATTTTTATAGTTTCTTCATTTTTGTCAGGACTCATTACCAACATGCGAACTTTAGAGGCATAAGTCATAAACTCTTTTCGGGTGGCAGGAATAAGCAGTAAAATAATGAGTAAAATAAAAAGCACATCAGTTATTTTCCCCCACAGCGACTTCTTTTTAAACTTTTTAAATTCCCTTTTAAAAAAATTGATCATGTTATTCTGATTTTATTTCCCAAACAACTAGCTGGTAGAATTGTTTTCTAATGTATTCAAATAAAAAACACTATCCGGGCATAATAACTCAGATAGTGTTTTGTTCAAATAAAATAAAACTATTTCTTCTTCTTAGACGGCTGATAGCCTTTTTGTTTAGCGGCTTCCTCCAATCTTTGCTGCCACTTTGATTTCTTTGCTGGTTTTTTCTTGTTTTCCTTAATTTTCTTATGAATCTTCTCGTCGTCAACAAACCTGCGAATAATTAATGTCTGAGCTAAAGTAATACCATTTGAAAGGAAGAAATAATAACTCAGTGCCGCGGGGAATCTGTTAAAGATAAACAGCAACATAACAGGCATAAAGTAAGTTGTAAAGAATTTCATTCCCGGCATCTGTGCATTGCTTGTATTCATCTGAGAACTGTTAATCCTGGTTGAAAAGAATAAGGTAACTGCCATCAGTAAAGTAAACAGACTTATATGATCTCCATAAAGTGGAATATCCGGAATCTGGGCAATAGAATCATAAGTGGACAGGTCCTCGGCCCACAAGAAAGATTCTTGTCTAAGCTCAAATGAAGAGGGGAAAAACCTTACCATGGCCAGCAAGAAAGGAAACTGCAAGAGGAGCGGCAAACACCCTCCAAGAGGATTCACCCCGGCCTTCTTGTAGAGATCCATCGTGGCCCGCTGTTTTTTCATTGAATCTTCCTTCTTCGGATATTTCTTATTAATTTCATCTATCTCAGGTTTCAGCACCCTCATTTTTGCCTGCGACATATAGGATCGGTATGTCAGTGGAAAAAGGGCAAGTTTAATAATCAGGGTTAAGAGCAAGATGATAATACCATAATTGGCAATGGAATTATCCAGCCAGTTGAATATAGGAATCACAATATATTTATTGACCCAGCCGAAAAGTGCCCATCCGAGCGGAATCATTTCCTCAAACTCCTTATCGAATTGTTTTAAAGTCTTATAATGATTCGGTAAAAAATAGAAGCTTAAAGGAACTTCATATTCATAATCGTTCTCATAAGGAATTCCAATTTCAGCAGTCAGATTTTTCAGATATTCTTCGGAATCCTCTATTTTCTTATATTCCAGTTCAGAGTTTGTAAAATGACCATCAGCTACCAAGATAGACGAAAAAAACTGTTGTTTAAAAGACACCCATTTAACTTTTGTACTGATGCTTTCTGTTGCATCATCTTTTCCCCGGGCCCTCATTTTATCAACCTCATCCTGGTAATGTTTATAGGCTATGGTTGTATAATCGTTTTCATTTTTTCTGCCTTTCTCCAGGTGATAAGTTTTTGTATCCCACTTTAAGTCGAGTACCCGATAATTATTGGGAATAATTTGATTCATACCAACAAAACGAATGTTAAAATCCATTTTATAGGATCCCGGTGCAAGGCTATATTCATATTCGATATACCGGTCTTTACCAGCTTTTAATCTGAGCGCTACTGTCTGCACGGAATTTTTGGCATATAAAGAATCTCGGTCACCTGTCTGAACGAAATACATTTCATTTGTTGAGATGGCACGGTTATCTGCATAGAAATTAAATCCAAAAACGTCATCTTCAGAACCAAACAAAACCAAAGGTTCTTTATCATAGGTCTGATATTCCTTCAACTCAACAGACCAGGGTCTCCCTCCTTTTGTTGCTATTTTTGCTTTTACCCTGTCATTCTCAAGTATAATTATTTTTTTATCGCCGCTTGCAGCTGAAGCAAATGACCCGAATCGACTTTTATTCAAACTGTCTGCAGACTCTTTTTCAGATCGACCCGCTTGCTGTTCTTTTTTCTCTCTCTGATCTCTTGATACTATAGCTTCTCTTTTTTCCTTTTCCTCTTCCTGTTGTTTCTCCTTTTCGACTTGTTCCTGGCGGGCTCTTCTGAGAGAATCCTGAATTCGTTGCTGTTCTTGTATCTCCTCTTTAGAAGGCTGATTTACCACTCCATAAATTATTAATATTAAAACAATAATAATCAGCCCTATAATTGAATTTCTATCCATCTCAATTTTATTTTATTCTGTTTTCATTTTTTTAAACAAGGCTCAAATATAATCTTAAATCATAAGATTTTCAAAATTCTGAAACAGGAAAGTTTATTTGGAACAGATTTCTTTAACAAAAGCGACAAAAAGAGGGTGAGGACTCACTACTGTACTGCTGTATTCGGGATGAAACTGAACGCCAACAAACCATCTGTGTTCAGGTATCTCAATTATTTCTACAAGGTCTGTATCCGGATTACAGCCTGTAGAGACCATCCCGGCTTTCTCAAAGTCTTTAAGATACTGGTTATTAAACTCATAACGATGGCGATGTCTCTCCCTGATCTGCTTTTTCCTGTAAATACCATAAACCCTTGAATCTTTTTCAATGTCACATGGGTAAACGCCTAACCTCATCGTTCCGCCTTTTTCGGAAATGTTTTTTTGTTCTTCCATAAGGTCTATAACCGGATAAGGAGTTCTTCTGTTAAACTCTGTTGAATCTGCATTTTTAAAACCCAGCACATTTCTGGCGAATTCTACCACTGCACATTGCATTCCCAGGCATATTCCAAGGTATGGAAGATTATTCTCCCTTGCATACTTTGCAGCTACAATCTTCCCTTCTATTCCTCGCTGGCCAAACCCTGGTGCCACAACCACCCCATCAAGTTTTCCAAGTATATCATCAGCATTAGAGGGTGTTATCTCTTCAGAATGGATGGTTTTCAGGTTTACTTTACATTCATTCACTGCACCCGCATGGATAAAAGATTCCATAATCGATTTGTAGGAATCAGGTAGTTCAATATATTTTCCAACAAGGCCAACAGTAATTTCTTTTTTCGGATTCACAAGTTTCTTTACAAATTGTCTCCATTCTTCAAGTTTGGGTTCTTTGCCAGTTGACAGATTCAATTTTTTCAGTGAAGTAAGATCCAGTTTTTCTTCTTTCATAAGCAGAGGCACCTCATAGATAGTATCTACATCTCTTGATTCAATCACAGAATCCAGATTCACATTACAAAACTGGGCTACTTTTCTTCTTATATCCAGGTTAAGTTGATGTTCGGTGCGCAAAACAAGAATATCGGGCTGTACTCCATTTTCAAGTAAGCCTTTTACAGAGTGCTGGGTAGGTTTTGTTTTTGATTCACCGGAAGCAGAAAGGTAAGGGACGAGGGTAAGGTGGATCACAATGCTGTTTGATGGTCCCAGCTCCCATTTTAACTGACGTACTGCTTCAATGTAGGGCAATGACTCAATATCTCCAACTGTACCTCCTATTTCAGTAATGACTACATCATAATCGAAACGTTTGCCAAGTAGTTTAATGCTTCTTTTTATTTCATCGGTAATATGTGGAATAACCTGCACCGTTTTCCCCAGGTAGTCGCCTCTTCGCTCCTTATTAATTACAGACTGATAAATCTGGCCGGTTGTTACATTGTTATTTTGAGAGGTAAGTACATTGGTAAATCTTTCATAATGGCCCAGATCCAGGTCGGTTTCAGTACCATCTTCAGTCACATAGCATTCGCCATGTTCGTAAGGATTTAAAGTTCCCGGATCAATATTAATGTAGGGATCCAGTTTCTGAATAGTTACAGAGTAACCTCTTTCCAATAATAATTTTCCCAGCGATGCGGAGATAATTCCTTTACCCAGGGATGATGTTACTCCCCCTGTTACAAAAATATATTTAGTCTTATTTTCCAAAACTGAAATGTATTATTCGGTATCCAACTGATCAATAATTTTTATTTTTTCCTCCAGGAGTTCTATTTCATTTTTGGCATCTTCAATCTTCTGCTCAAAATCATTAATCATAGAACTTGCTTCATTAGAATCAGATGAAATAAAGCCCAGGTTGTTCTCCCACGTGATAATATTTGTTTCCAGCTTTTTGATCTTATTCATAAACTTTTCACGCTCCTGCCTCATTCTGCTTTCAGCCTTTGGCTTCTGGGTTATGTTTTTTATCTTGCTTCTGTACTTTAACAACTCTTTCTGATTTTTATTGAGTCCTAATTTATCATACTGATTATAAATTGCTTCCCGGTAATCCTGCTGTACTTTATCTTTATGTTTATAAGGCACATAGCCTATATTTTCCCACTCGTCTTCAAAATCTTTCAGCTGTTTTAAATTTTCATCTGTGTCATTGACTAATTCATAATTATTAATTCGCTCAATAAGATCTTGTTTCTTTTTCAGATTTTCTTCGAAATCTTTGTCTTTATGCGCCCCCTGTTCTTTTTTCCTCTGGAAGAAATGATCACATGCTGCCCTGAATCTTTGCCATACATCATCTGAGTGTTTTTTGGGTACCGGTCCAATATCCTTCCACTCCCTTTGTAGCTTAATCAGTTCTTTTGCCGTACTATCCCAGTCAGTGCTATCTTTCAGTTCTTCAGCACGTTCTACAAATTCCTCTTTTTTCTTAAGATTTTCCTCCTGCCATTCTTTATGTTGAGTATAAAAGACACGCTTTTGTGCAAAGAAACGATCACAAGCTTTTCGGAATCTTCTGTAAATTTTATTGTTATACTTTTTGGGTGCAAAGCCAATAGTTCTCCATTCCTTCTGAATATCAAGCACTTGCTGGGTGTGTTTTTTCCAGTCTTTGTGACTGTCAATTTCCATTTCAGCTATTTCTTCAACTTTCTCACAAAGTTTCTCTTTTGCTTCGAGGTTCTCTGATTGCTTCTTTCTTAATTCTTTAAAATGTTCCTGGTGTTTCTTATTAATCTTTCTTGTTGCTTCTTTAAAACGCTGCCACAGTTCTTCTTTTTGTTCATTGGGCACTGGACCTATTTCTCTCCATTGATCGTGGTATGATTGAAGAGTTTTAAATGCATTTACTATATCTGTTTCTTCATCGAGTTTTTCTGCTTTTTCACAAAGATCTAATTTTAATTCGAGGTTCTTTTTAAGGTCAAGGTCTCTTAATTCTTTATTAATTTTAACGTAATCATAAAATTTTTCAACATGATGATGGTAAGTACCCCATAAATCTTTCACTTTACTTTGTGGTACCGGTCCAATTTCTTTCCATCTGCGCTGAAGATCTCTAAATTCCTTAAATGTTTGACCCAGTGATTCTTTTTTATTAACCAGGTTTTTAAGCTCCTCAATTACCTCGTATTTTTTATTAAGATTATTCTTTTTTTCATCCTCCAGGTTTTTGTTTCTTTCTGCTTTAAGCTCTTTATATCTTTTGAGGTAGTCTTTTAAATCCTGTTCAAGCTTATCTTTTTCAGGAACAAATTCTTCCGGATTTCCGCCAGCCTTAATAAATTCTTTTTTCTTTTCCTCATTATGGGCTCTGTGCTTCTTATAAAAAGTAGCTTTTATGATATCAATTTCTTTCTTAATATCCAGAATTTTGTCGGAATTGATTAACTCTTTAAGGCGGTCAACCAGTTCTTCGCGGCTAAATTTATTATAATCAATTTGCAGGGAATTGTCTGACAAATGGCTTTCCTCATCATCTTCTTCATCTTCATCTTCATCTTCATCCTTCTCCTCATCCTCATTTTCTTCTGCATTTTTCACATACTCCATCTCCATATCACTTTCTTCTTCTTCCTCTTTAGATTCTTCTTCCTGTTCTTCTTCCGGCACATTAGTTTCAGAAGAAATATCTTTTTCCTCACTCACAGAATCTTTTTTCTCCCGGGTAGAATCCTCCATACTGCCTTTTTCTGTTGCGGCTTCACCGGAGTTTTTCTCCTCTTCTTCCTTCTCTTTCTCTTTTTCTTTCTTAACAGCCTCGGAATCAGTGTTTTCTTCATTTGTAGTTACAGATTCAACATTTTCCGTATTTTGTTGATTCTGCTCAGAGTTGGTGTTTTCTTGTTCGTTCATATACATATCGCCAAAAATTTTATCAGCTCCCTTTTGAGCTATCTATTTAAATACATTTCAATTGCGAAAATAAACAAATTATTAAATCAAAGCCAAATTCTTTCTGAATTTATAGCTTTATTCAGAAAGAATTTGGCAAATATAAAATTAATTAATAAGGTATAAAAGTTTGCTCAGTGCTTCATAGCACATTAAAAACGAAAACCTATGGTGAGAAGATACTTGCTAATATTGAATTTTGTATTCACTGGGTTGTCGACAGGTTCTATTAAATAGTCATTAGTTTCATAAAAAGAATATTTATAAGCAGCATCAATAAAAAAACTGCTTTCCCGGTAGCCAACCCCGGCCGAGTAAATTTGTCTTTTCGTCTGTGCCTTAACATTTTCTTGTTCATAGGAGGAGTAAACCATTTGGGATTTATCACTCTGAGGAGCATCATATAAGGCATACCCCATTCTCAGATAAAACTGATCATATTTAAATTCGCCTCCAAACCTTATATTGTGCCCTTTTCCATAATTGCTGCTAATAAAATCATTGTCTTCTGTATAACTATCTCCTTTAAGGTTTTTTAACCTGTTCATTGAGTAATCAACATACTCATAGTCTGCAGATAATATTGCAAAATTCATAATCCTTAAAGAAGCACCGGTTAAAAATCGAAATGGAGTAGTAAGTCTGTAATTAAATTCATAATTTACAGTTTCTTCTATATAGGTAGCTCCGTCATCCGTATTGGTTGTCATTTTGTTATACCACTGATAATTCATTTTATTATAAAAAGTAGGTGTATGTATGGCAAATCCAAGCCTTAAATAATCCACCGGCTTATAAATGGCTCCTAATTTCAGATTAAATCCTGTAGAAGAATGAGACTCATACTCCAGAAAACTAAAAGAATCAAACCAGTATATTTCATCTTTGTTGTCTGTTTCTCTATGGATTTTCCGGATTCTGAATTTGTATCTCATTATTCCGATCCCGGCACCCAGGTATAATTTGTCTGAATAGTTACCTCCTAATGTAATGAAATACTCTCCTAAAGAACCTTCTGTATTCACAATTCTTTCCTGTTTTACGCCGGCATCAGGATTTCCATTCATAACATCAGTAACAGGAGTCCAGTACTCGTTCGATGAAGTATCATAATTCATTAAAAAAGTATTATAGGCCAGCTCTTCATAATCGAACCATCGTGCACTATCATTTGCATTTTCTACAAAATTATGCATCAGGGATTGATCGTTGTTTTGATAAGTACCGATAATATTGCTGTTAAAATCACTAAGCTGGTTATATCCAATAGCAAAGCTAAAACTTTTCCAGCGTGTATCATTTAATAATTTATAGGATGAAACAAGGCCGATATTATGAAAATTAAAGTCATATTGAAAATCTTCTTTGGTAGTACCCAGTACATTTGTATTTGCTTCATTGTATTTTAAGTCTGGCGTAAAAACCAGTTGAAGACCCGAATAAACGCCTACAGATGCAGGATTTAAACTAATTGAAGAGATGTCGCCACCCAGAGAAGTAAAAGCACCTCCCATAGCGCTAAACCGGGCAGAACCACCATAAAAATATTGTGAGTTACGCAAAGCAGATTGAACTTCTGTTTTTTGCGAAAGCCCTAATACAGGTATAAAAAAAATAAAAATTAAAAATATATTTCTTTTCATTTTGAATTTTTTTGAGAAAAGAACAGGAACCTTTGCTTGAAAGATCCCTGTTCTAATTTTATTATTAATTAACCATTATTATTGTCATTTCCTTGAAGGTCTTGAAGAAGACGATGAAGAACCTGACTTTTTGCTTCCACTAGAAGAAGAGTTACCCGATCCACTGGATGAATTATTGTATGAACCGGAACTTCTTGAAGGAGAGAAGGATGATCGCTTAGATGAACTATTGCTATTATTGTTATTGCTTTTCCTCATTCTCTCTTTAATTTGTTGCAGGTTACCACTACTGCTTGGTCTTCGTTGTAAATTCAAGACTGAGCGATTTGATTTTTTTCTAGCATCAGATCTCTTGTATTTTTTAAAATCTGAGTTTTCATTAAATCGCGCTTTTTTACTTCTGCTAATTCTGTTAAAAGAAGATTTCCTGTCTTTGTCATTATCTATGTCAACTGGTCTGATATATTTTCTATCAAATTTTTCTCTTGTGGGTTTTTCATTACCTTGTCTTTTAACAGAAATATATTTTGAATCTCCTTCCCTGGTGTAACGACCTGTAAACTCCTTACGCTCAAAGGATTTTCTTGAAGCTTCTTCTCTGGCTTTCCTATCAGGTCTGTCCTTCTCACCACTGTAAGATTTTCTGGGCACATTGGCACGAACTCCTGATTCCCTAACAGGCCTGCTTTGTGAATCATCTGTTGTTACCTTAAAACCGCTATTTGTGCTGACATCCTTTCTCTTATAAACACGAGACTCTCCTCTGCTGTGATAAGGATTGTTGTAGTAGCTTCCGTAATAATTACCATAATAAAGACCGTTGGCTACACCTAATCCATAACTAAAGCCCATATTATAGCTATAATTTCCATAAGAGTAATATGGATTTCCATAATATCCTAAACCATAACTGAAGCTATATGGATTAAAATGATTATAACGTCGATAGTAAGGAGAATAACGATAGGCATAATTAAAATTATAACTATAACCAAACATAGAACTTACCCAGTTAGGTTCAACCCATACCTGGTCTCCCATTACCATTACATTATAAAAGGCTGGATCAAAGGCCGAAGCATACCAGTAAGCATCTGAATAATAAACGCTAAAATGATTAGGCATTCGATAATATGGATCCATCATTCCTTCAACACGCTTATTATAGGCTTCATCATAGTTATCCACTAATATCCTTTCATAAGGATTTGAGGATTCATTATTTTCATAGATCGTTGTATCCTCTTTTTCAGAAGATTCATCCTGAATAAAATCATTCGCTTTAGCAGTCATTTCTTCATTAAATTCTTCATTTTCTGACTCCTGAGCAACTTTCTCCTGGTCACCAGAACCATAGAGATCATCGCTTACTTGTCTTTGGTTCAGTGTGGAAGAACAAGAAGCAGCGAAAAAGACTACTAAACTTAAAATCAATATTTTTTTAATAATTTTCATAGTATCACCTCCATTTTTATAACGTTTAAAAAATTAGATTAGTTCATATTTTTTTAGATTAAATTTTATTTCTTTATTTTGCAAACCTAATATCTTATTTTCTTTAATTAATAACATGCAAATTTTATTCCAAAATGGCAAAAGAAATCACCAAAAGATCAGATGATTATTCTCAATGGTACAATGATATAGTTAACAAGGCAGAGTTAGCAGAGAACAGCCCGGTAAGAGGCTGCATGGTTATTAAACCTTATGGATTTGCTATCTGGGAAAAAATGAAGGAGGTGCTGGATAAAATGTTCAAAGATACGGGACATTCAAATGCCTATTTCCCCTTATTTATACCAAAATCATTCTTTTCAAGAGAAGCAAGTCATGTGGAAGGTTTTGCCAAAGAATGTGCTGTGGTAACCCATTACAGGTTAAAAAATGATGAAGAAACAAAAGAAATAGTTGTAGATAAGGATGCAAAGCTTGAAGAAGAACTGATCGTAAGACCCACTTCTGAAACAATCATCTGGAACACATATAAAGGCTGGATTCAATCATACAGGGATCTTCCTATTCTTGTCAACCAATGGGCAAATATAGTAAGATGGGAAATGAGAACAAGACTCTTCCTGAGAACAGCAGAATTTCTCTGGCAGGAGGGACATACGGCTCATGCGACCAAAAAAGAAGCGATAGAAGAAACAAAACGCATGATAAATGTATATGTGAATTTTGTAGAAAATTATATGGCACTTCCGGTAATAAAAGGATTGAAGACTGATTCAGAGCGTTTTGCAGGCGCAGAGCAAACTTATACAATTGAGGCCATGATGCAGGATAAAAAAGCGCTTCAATCAGGAACTTCCCACTTTCTTGGTCAGAACTTTGCCAAAGCATTCGATGTAAAATTTACAGACAAAAACGGGAAGCTTGATCATGTTTGGGCTACCTCATGGGGAGTTTCTACAAGACTTATGGGAGCCCTGATCATGGCGCATTCTGATGATAATGGACTGGTTTTACCTCCAAAGCTTGCTCCTATCCAGGTAGTTATAGTTCCTATTTATAAAAAGGATGAACAAATTGAAAAAATATCTGAAAAAGCAAACGAAATAAAACAGGCATTAGAAAACAAAGGCATCACAGTTAAATATGACGACAGGGATACACAAAAACCCGGCTGGAAGTTTGCAGAATATGAAATGAAAGGAGTTCCTGTTCGTCTGGCTATTGGTCCAAGGGATTTAGAAAACGGAACAATTGAAGTAGCGAGAAGAGATACACTTCAGAAAGAAGTCATAAACCTTGATCAGGTTACAGAAAAAGTAACAAACCTGATGGATGATATACAACAAAATATTTACCAAAAGGCTAATAACTTCAGGAAGGAAAATACACATAGCGCCGATAGTTACGAAGAATTTAAAAAAATCCTTGAAGAAAAAGGAGGTTTTGTTGAGGCCCACTGGGACGGAACAGAAGAAACAGAAATGAAAATTAAGGAAGACACAAAAGCTACCATTCGCTGCATACCTGTAGAAGGTGAAAAAGAAGAAGGAAAATGTATGGTAACAGGAAAACCCTCAAAACAAAAAGTGATTTTCGCAAAAGCATATTAAAGTATTCCTGATAAAATTAAAGAAACCGAAAATGAATTCAGAAAAGATTTATTTTCGGTTTTTTTTATACCTTTATTTCCTGTACCTATTGTTAAAAAATCATGGGAAAAGAAAAAGCACACAAAAAAGAACTGCTTGAACTCCTCCGTATAAAATCACAACTCAAGCAGAAAGTTTATGATAATACACTGTCAGCATTTAGCAATTTAAAAAATTTGCAGGAGAAAATATCCATTGATTATAATAGAGACCTTACAGATGTTGACGAAAGGATAAAATTAAATTATGAACCCAGGGGGGAATTCGAATCTGAATTTAAAGTTGCCGGCGATTTGCTCTTTTTTAGTATGCATTCTAATATTTTTGAATTTAACCGTGAACATCATATTTGGGAACTTCCTTATGTGAAAGAGAATATCTTTAATAGTTATTGTGGTATTATCAATATTTACAATTTCCTGTCCGATTCTTTTAGATACAACCGCCAGGAAGACCTGGGTTATCTGATTACCAGGATATTTGTTAACCATGAGAACCACTTTTTTGTGGAGGGGAAAAGACAAAGTGAATTTTCTTATAAAAACTTTCATAAACAAGTTGTGACCAAAGAGAAACTGCATCACATCCTGGAAGTGCTAATCCTCTATGCACTCCAATTCGACTTACTTGTACCACCATACGATGAGATTAAAATAGTTTCTGTTGGCCAGATGAATCAAAAGATTCAGCACTCAAGGCTAAGAACAGGTAAAAGAATGGGTTTCAAATTTAATTCAGATGATGTTAGCGAATAATTAAATCTTTTTTTTCGATTTAAGCATCACAATATTTTTCTTTTCGTCTTTTTACTAAACGTTCATTTTCGAACAATTCTGTTCTAAACCGGTCGCTTATCCTAATAGGGTTACGTGTATAAAAGACTGTATAAAAGGACTTTACATATTTGGCATAATTTATGATATGAACTATATAAACTTAAAACCCATGAAAATAGATTTAAAACCAAACGAAGTAGTAGTAAAAGCTGGTGATACTCAGCATTTGAACTCTCATGAAACCGTTGGAGGAAAATTAATATTAACCAATCAACGAGTATACTTTAAAAGTGAAGAAAAAAACGAATACAACATGGAAATCATGCCCAAAGAAATTGAAGAAATTATGTATTTCAAAACGAACTTTCTTTCTCCAAATGGTTTAAACATTATCACAAAAGAAGGGAAACAACTTAAATTCAAAATTAAAAAAAGAGATTCCTGGGGTAAGGCTATTAATCAAATGTACTAACACCTCCACTATATATTCACAATTATAAATAAAGGGCTGTTTCTTAAGAGACAGCCCTGACTTTTTATGGTAAAAATATTTATTCATCGCGAAGCGATTTGGCCGGATTTGTATTGGCAGTTCTTATGGTTTGAAACATAATAGACAGCAGTGCTACACCAAGCAAAAGTACCAATCCTAAGATAAAAAACACAGGAGACAATTTAATATGATAAGCATAATCCATCAACCAGTTTTTCATAAGATACCAGGCAGCCGGAAGCGCAAACAAACTGGCAAACAATACAATTTTAATATAACGCCAGATATACATAAGAACGATTGTTGAGGAGGTTGCACCCACAGCCTTTCTTATACCAATTTCTTTGGTTTTTTGAACCATAATGAAAGAAACTAGTCCGAAAAGCCCCATTGCAGCAAGAATTATAGCAATAAATGAAAAAGTCCGTAATATCTTGAATGTTCTTTCCTCGTTTTTGTATTCGCTTTCCAAAAAATCTCCGTATATCTGATAATCAAAAACTGACTCCGGATAAGCTTGTTTATAAGCATTTTTGATACTTGGTATCGCGACACTATAATTAGAATCGGCCAATTTTATGGATGATGTGAAGAAAAATCCCGGTAAATAGCAAAATGCCAGAGGTTCTATTTTATCATGAAGCGATTTGTGATGAAAATCATCTGTTACTCCAATGATAATTAGATCCTCACCAAAAAGATTTACGCTTTTACCTAAAATCGAATCTGGGTTTTGAATACCCAAATCCTGCATAAAACTTTTATTGACTACTAATTCTTCTGGTTCTTGTGTTTTACGACGAAACCACTCTCCTGCAATCAGCGGAATATCAAAAGTCTCCAAATAATCCAGGTCTGTAAATTTAATAGATGCATAATGCCTCCTGTCATCACCTGGAATTCTATAACTTGAGGTAATACTGCTTCGACTAATGGGTGAACCAATGGAAACAGTAACATCGGCTATAGCAGGATATTTGGCCAATTCTTGCTTAAACGTTTCAAATCCTGTTGTATCCGTTCTTGGCAAATCAACACTTATAAGATGTTCTTTATTGAATCCAAGGTCTTTATTTTTCATGAAATCTATCTGTTTATTAATCACCAATAAACTTATCAGTAAAAGTTGGGTAACAAAAAACTGAAATATTACCAGCACTTTATAAGCAGGAATTGATTTCTTTTTTCCTACCTGAGGCTTGTTCCTCAAAGCCTCAATAGGTCTTCTTTTAGACATAAATAAAGAAGGAACAATGCCGG
The DNA here is from genome assembly GCA_964461045.1 of uncultured Bacteroidales bacterium. Classification (GTDB taxonomy): domain Bacteria; phylum Bacteroidota; class Bacteroidia; order Bacteroidales; family UBA12077; genus JAGXLC01. Next base: position 17,473 of record CAYWSJ010000051.1, read on the forward strand.
CAGAAACACTCACAACAATCAAAATGCCCAATAAAAACAATATGGTGTCTGTTTTACCATACAGCTCCAAATTAATCATTGGTCCGAGTTGATTATTTAATGCAGGAAGCAGCATTTCCACAAGAACAAGGGAAAGAATTTCTGCAACCAAAATGATAATAACTGTCTCGCTAAAAAACTGATAAACCAGGTTCATGCGTGTAGCGCCAATTACTTTTCTTAATCCAACCTCCCTGGTTCTTCTGATGGCCTGAACCACCGACAAATTGATAAAATTTATCAAAGCAATAAGAAGAATAAGTATTCCAACCGATAAAAATATCCAGATAAATTTTTTGCTGGTAGTATAAGCCCCGTCAAAAGAACCAAAACGAGAATCAAGGTGAATGTCTTTAATGGATTGAAGATAAAACTTGTGTTTTTCAAACTCCCCTGCATCATAATTATTTCTATATATTTTGGTAATCTGTTTTCCTAAGTTGTCCAGATTTTCTTCTTCAGCCATCACATAAGTTCCAAACATCGACAGATTTGTACCCCAGTTATCGTATTTCAGGCCTACGATTTTTGTACCTAATGATTCATCTGAAATTAGCATCTCATAAGGCATGTGCGTCTTTGCCGGAGGAGCCTGGATAATACCTTTCACTGTCAGGTTAAGGTGTTTATCCATAACAATTTCTTTTCCTAAAGGATTTTTCTCACCAAAATATTTATTTGCAAGTTGCTCAGTTATAAGGACATTTCCAGGATCATCCAGGACAGCGGCATTTCCGTGTATAAAATTCACATCAAACATATTACAAAACCCGGAACCAGTAAAAATAATACCTCTTCCAGCATAATGTTTTTGATCTGCTTTGATATTATTCCCATTATTCACTACCACCCTTACAACATCGGATGGATTAAACAAATCATTTTTTAAAGCTTCAGCAAGAGGAGCCGGAGTTCCTCTTTCATACTCAACGCCTTTGTCTTTATACTCTTTCCATACCACCCTGTAAAGATTATCTTTCTTTGACAGATGTTGATCAAAGCTTGTTTCATGCTTGATAAACAGGAAAATCATCAGGGTTGTGGTTAAACCAACTGCAAAACCTATTATATTTATAATTGAAAAGGATTTGTTCCTTGATAATATTCTGAACCCTATTTTTATATAATTCTTAATCATAACTTAAAATTTAGTTCTGTTATTCATATCGAAGGCTATTCACCGGGTTTGTTTTCGCAGCACGAATTGAATGATAACTTACAGTAATCAAAGCAATGCTTATAGAAACAATGGCGGCTGATACAAAATATCCTGCATGCATGTCAATTTTATAAGCATAATTCTGTAACCATTTGTTCATAAAATAATAAGCTATTGGCCATGCAATTATGTTAGCAACAAGTACCCATCGAACAAACTGTTTAACAATAAGATTATTAATTCTAAACACATTTGCTCCCATTGCTTTTCGTATGCCAATTTCTTTTGTCCGTTGTTCTGTAGAAAAAGCTGTTAAACCGAAAAGTCCAAGACATGCAATTAAAATAGCCAGAACCGTAAAAAACAAAATCGTTTGACTAAACTGTATATCAACTTTGTAGGCTTCTTTAAATGAATCATTCACAAATTCATAATTAATTGGCTCATTACCAAACAATTTATTCCACTTAGTATGTACCTTTTGTAAACTCTCTTTTATATTCCCGTTTGAAAACCGAACCAATACTTTTTCTGTTTGCCATGGTTTTTTCATTCTGAATACCAACGGACCGATATCATCATGCAAAGAGGCAAAATGGAAATCCTTCACTACTCCTATGATCTTTTGTTTACCATTGCGTTCAATATATTTTCCAATTGGATTCTCCCAGTTTAATTGTTCTGCCAGGGTTTCATTTATTAAACAGGTATTTGTTTCAGCAGATCTTTTTTTACGGAAATTTCTCCCTTTAATAATTTTAATTTTAAGGGTCTTAAGATAATCAGAATCCACATCAAGGACATGAAATATTTGCGGCTCCTCAGATCCCTCGGGAACAAATCCATATCGGCTAACGCCTAAACCCGGATAATTAGAAGCGATAGAAACATTTTGCACTTCAGGCAACTCCAGTAGCTGACTTTTCAGCACTTCATCTTTCTTAATTACTTCATTGCTTTCAAGATTTATAGAGAGTAAATTGTTTTTATTGTATCCGAGCTTTTTGTTTTGGGCATAATTCAACTGACTATATATCACCACTGAGCTTATTATGAGAACAATAGAGATAACAAATTGCGCAACTATCAAAGTATTTCTAAGCCTGTATTTGTTTCTTCCTGATGATGATCCTCCTTTAAAAATATTACTGGTGCTGTAAGAAGAAAGGAAAAAGGCAGGATAACTCCCGGCCATGATCCCTACCAAGATTACAAGCAAGGGCAAGCCTAATAGTATTTCAATATTTTCCATGGTATATATTGAAAGGTCTTTACCCAGCAATTGGCTGAATTGTGACAAGAAAATCTCGATCAGGATAATGGCTAAAATGAATGCAATAAAAGTGATCAGCAAAGACTCGCCAATGAACTGATAAATTAGTTTCTTCCTGGTTGCTCCCGCTACTTTTCGTACACCTACTTCTTTAATTCTTTTAAGAGATTGGGCAGTTGTAAGGTTCATGAAATTGATGCTGGCTATTAATAAAACAAAAACAGCAATAGCAGAAAAAATATAAATATTCATCAGGTTACCGGAAGAAGCCGAATCATCCATTCCACCATGATGTAAATATAAATCTTCAAGGGGATGCAGGAGTGGATGGATTGTCCAACCCAAACCTTCCACCATTTTCCCTATTTTTTCATAAAAAAGATTATCAAGTTTTGTATACAGTTCCTTACCAGGTGCACTTGAATTTAGTTCTAAATAAGTAAAATACCCCCACCCCCCGTTCCAGGTAAATTGCGCATCACTGTAATTTGAATATATTGTTTCGAAAGAAATTAATGCAGCATACTTAATATGTGATTTAGAAGGAGCATTTTCAATAATACCACTTACTGTTAAGTTATTTTTACCGTTATAATTTATTGTCTCTCCAAGGGGATCAACATCTCCAAATATTTTATTGGCAAGTTTCTTTGAAAGTACTATTTTACCAGGACCAGCTAATACAGTTTCCTTATTTCCCCTTAGAAGTTTAAAAGAAAACAAATCAAATAAGGATGAATCTGCATAACGAATTTTATGTTCCCTGAATCCTTTGTCTTTCCAAACCAAAGAACCGCCCCGGTAGCTGCTTATCCTTGTAAACTCTTTAACCTCCGGGAATGCTTCCTTTATTGCAGGTCCCATAACTGTTAAAGAGTAGTCTCTTCTTTCCGTTTTCTTGCCATCACTCTGCTCAACTCCAAGTCTGTAGATATAATCTTTTTTCTTATGGAATTCATCATAAGACAATTCATGTTTCACATAAAAGATCAACAAAAGGCTTATGGTTAAACCAATGGCAAATCCGGTTATATTTATTATGGAATATACCCTGTTTCTTACAAGATTTCGCAATGCTGTTTTGATATAATTCTTAAACATAATAACTCTTTTTTAAAATATTCATGGTTGCAGTTACATGTACAACAGATATGCCATTCCCTACAATATATTAACAATTAGGGTTTTAAAAGACTTGGCAATGATTTCAAAGAAGAAAAAAATGTATCATATCAGAACACCTTACTGTTTCAAACCGGAACATTTTTCTTATTTTTAGGACTAGAAAATTACAACTTTTTATTTATGAAAGGAAAGGAAGGCAACATTCTTATTATAGATGATGATCCGGATATTCAGGTAACTGCCAGAATGATCTTAAAAAAACACTACAGGAACATAGAAACCATAGATAATCCGAAAAAGCTCACTCATATCAATAACTGGGACTTTTATAATCTTGTTTTGCTGGATATGAATTTTTCTCCGGGAGCCACCAGTGGTGAAGAAGGATTGTACTGGTTAGAATATATTCTTAAGGAAAACCCCTGCATGATTGTCATTATGATTACAGCTTATGGTGATGTAAACCTGGCAGTAAAGGCCATGAGAATTGGAGCCACCGATTTTATAGTAAAACCCTGGGACAATAAAAAATTTAAAGCCACAGTCGATATGGGCTTCAAACTAAGCATATCACAAAAACAATTAAGGCAAGCCGAATCGACCAAAGCAACGCTGGCCCAAGATATTGATCAATCTTATAATCAGATTATTGGAAACTCAAAAGTTATGGAAGATCTTTTCAGAACGATTGATAAAGTGGCTTCTACAGATGTTAGTGTGCTTATTTTGGGTGAAAACGGAACCGGGAAAGAGCTTGTAGCGCGTGAGATACACAGAAAATCACAAAGGTCGGATAAAGTTTTTATGAATTTAGACCTTGGCTCTATCTCCGAAAATCTATTTGAATCGGAACTATTCGGACATGTAAAAGGTGCTTTTACAGATGCAAAGGAAGATCGGATGGGAAGATTTGAAATGGCCAATAAAGGGACCCTTTTCCTGGATGAAATCGGCAATCTTAATTTTCCATTGCAAGCTAAATTACTTACTGCCATACAAAAAAAAGAAGTACAAAAAGTTGGCTCTGCAAAATCAATTTCTACAGATGTTAGATTGATATCAGCAACAAACATGCCGCTAAAATCAATGGTTGAGGAAGAAAAATTTCGTCAGGATCTGCTTTTCCGAATAAACACAGTAGAAATACATATTCCTCCTCTTCGCGAAAGAACTGAAGATATACCGGATTTAGTTCATCACTTTCTGAACATATATAAGAAGAAATACAACAAAAACCAGTTAAATATTAAGAACTCCTCAATCAAAGAACTTCAAAAATATCACTGGCCCGGCAATATAAGAGAGTTACAACATATTATTGAACGGGCTGTGATCATGGCAGAAGGAACAGAAATAAGACCAAAAGATTTTATACTGAATCAGAAAAAAAATATTGAGACAAATATTAACACATTAAATTTGGAAGAGGTTGAAAAACAAACCATTCTGAAAGCGCTCAAAAAACACAACTATAACTTGTCCGCCGCCGCCAAAGAATTAGGATTAGGCCGGACTACCATGTATCGAAAAATGAACAAATATGAATTATAGATCATACAGTCTTAACATTATTGTAAGAGTCTTAGTATTGGCAGGTGCAATGCTTGGATTTTTTTACGCCATCCATCAAGATCAGTGGTATGTCACCTCTGCTGTTACTGCCCTGCTTATTCTCTTTCTTGTTTACTCTCTTATTCAGTACACTTATAACTTCAGAAAAGAGTTAAATAGTTTTCTTTTAGCTATAAAAAACAAGGAATACAATCAGTATCAAAAAAATAAAATATTTAATAAGCACCCAGATATTCAGTACGCCTTCAACATCATAGCAGAAGAATTGCAAAAAGTAAAAATTGAACAAAGATCTCATTACAACTATTTGCAGGCTTTGGTTGAGAATATTAATACAGGTATTATTAGTTATAAAAAAAACGGAGATATACACTTGTTTAACAGTGCCGCATCACAACTACTCAAGGTTCCGGTTCCAGCAAATATTAAAATACTGAATAATTACCATAGCAATCTTTACAGGCAGTTAAGCAATATAGCAGCAGGTGAAAGAATTCTGTTAAAAATGAATATTGATGAGGAAATTCGCCAAATATCCATTCATGCAAAAGAATTTAAATTACAAAACGAAAACTATAAACTGCTTTCCTTGTATGATATACGTTCTGAACTAGATGCACGGGAGCTGGAGTCCTATCAAAAGCTTATCCAGGTTTTGAGACACGAAATCATGAACTCTGCAACACCTATATCATCTCTTACAGAAACGGTAAAAGAATCTATTGAGGAACTTCTTCAAAATAAATCAGAGATCAATTCAGAGGTACACGAGGAATTAAAAGACCTGCTCATTAGTACAGAAACTATAAATACACGTACCAAAGGATTATTAAATTTTATTCATAAATACAGGAAACTGACGAATATTCCGGAGCCCAAACGCCAGAAGACAGATTTGAAGGAAGTAGTTAATCACAGCATACATTTGCTTAAAAACAATCTAAAGGAAAACAATATTCAGGTTGAAAATCTAACAGGAAAAGAGCCATTATTTATTTTAGGTGATTTTGACCAAATAGAGCAGGTAATTATAAATATTGTCCTAAATGCTATTGAAGCAACATCCGATAAAGAAAAACCCGTGATCAGAATTTTTTCAAAGCAGGATAATAAAATAACCAGGCTGTATATTCAGGACAATGGGAAAGGAATTTCTGAAGAGGAATTAAATAAAATTTTTATACCTTTTTTCACTACAAAGCAAAAGGGTTCGGGAATTGGTTTAAGTCTGTCCCGTCAAATCATGAAATTACACAATGGAGACATTTTTTTGAGTTCACAAAAAGAAAAAGGAACCATTTGTGAGTTGCAATTTCACTAATATTCTTTACTATCTTTACAAAAAATAAATTGGATTTAATATGGCACTCGAGATTGGCAATCAGGATTTAAATAAATTCATTTTAGTAGGTGATCGTATTTTGATTAAACCAAAAGACCAGAAATCACAAACAAAGAGTGGATTATATCTTCCCCCAAGCGTACAGGAAAAGGAAAAACTACACAGCGGTTATGTACTGAAAGTTGGTCCGGGCTATCCCATTCCGGCTGTCACTGATATGGACGAACCCTGGAAAGAAGAACAGGAAGAAGTTAAATACGTTCCTTTGCAGCCCCGTGAAGGAGATCTTGCGATATATCTCCAGAATAGCTCTCATGAAATTACTTTTAACAATGAAAAGTATATTATTGTTCCGCACAATGCAATACTGATGCTAATAAGAGATGAAGGGCTTTTTGAATAGAAAAACAGCGCCCTGAAATGGAGGCTGTTTTAATTCTGATTTAATACTTGATTCAAGTGATCAAAAACTAACCCCAGCCTAAAGGCCAGGGTTATCTTCATACCAGTACATTTCCAATTTCCATCAATTTAAATCAATCTATCTCCTGCCATAAGGCCTGTCAGAAAAATCTCTTCCCGATCTTCTTCCCGGATGCATTCCTCTGTGTCTTCTTCCTTGTCTCATCATTCGATTATCAAAATATGTTTTTTGCTCATCTGTAAGTTCACTTCTAACTTTCTGAAGATGAGAAACTCTTTCCTTATGCATTTCAGTTCTGATATCGCCCATCTCCTCAATAACCTTATTAATATTATTCATGCTTGGATTGTCAGAAGTTTGCAAGGTTCTTAATCTTGCTCTTTTTTCATTAAGCTGATTTCGAA
>CAYWSJ010000052.1:0-24062 GCA_964461045.1 uncultured Bacteroidales bacterium
AGAAAGCTTAAGTTCCTAAATACCTTTTATAGGGTCTGCCATATTTTATAAAGGTGTCGCAAAAATAAAAATTAATATAAACCCTTTTTTCAGAAAGACTTTCTCATTTTTATCTTGTCCACAACTTTGGCAAAGCGATCTCATGGGCGAAGTGAATAAAAAAGCAGCAAAAAACTACAGCTCAGGAAGAGTCATAATATTTATCTTAAATATCGAACTCTTTCAGCATTTTTTTATAAACATTTCCTGTGTTGCAAAAAAATAATGCCTTTTAATTTTACATAATTGATGTTGATCCAAGGTTTTGTAAGGCGGATAATATTAAAGAAAATTATATAGCCGGAGGAATTAATTTATTACTTTCCAATTATAGTCACAACTAAGCCTAAATGAGAAGGCATTTACATTATTCTTTAAAATACTCTTTAATCTTTTTCGCTTTATCAGAACCAATGATCTCTGCCAGTTCATTTTCAGAAAGTTTTCTGATCCTTGTGGTCGTTTTATATTTTTCTAACAGCTGCTGAATGGTTTTGGGACCAATGCCCGGTATTTTCTCAAGTTCGGTAGAAGTGAATTTCTGAGACCGTTTCTGTCTGTGAAATTCAATACCGAAACGATGCGCTTCATCCCGGAGGTGCTGGATAATTCTCAGGGAAACCGATTGCTTGTCCAGGTAAAGAGGCACAGGATCACCTACAAAAAAAATTTCTTCAAGTTTTTTGGCAATCCCAATAAGTGTAATTTGATTATCGATTTCAAGTTCTTTTAAACTTTTTGCAGCTGCAGACAATTGCCCTTTTCCACCATCGATTACAACCAACTGGGGCAACGGGCTTCCTTCATTGAGAAGTTTTTTATAGCGCCGGAAAACAACTTCACGCATAGAAGCAAAATCATCGGGGCCTTCAACAGACTTGATATTGAAATGGCGATATTCACTGTTGCTTGGTTTGCCGTTTCGAAAAACCACACAGGCAGCAACAGGATAAGCACCCTGAATATTTGAATTGTCGAAACACTCAATATGAACAGGCGTTTTTTCCATTCGTAAATCTTTGCGAAGTTTTTCAAGCGACTCCGCCTTGTCAAATTTTTTCTGGATCTTCTCCTTCTGTTTTTGCTTCTCGAATTTATAATATTTCAAATTTCTCTGTGACAATTCAATCAGTCTCAATTTATCTCCCTGTTTGGGAATGGTTATTTTAACATTATCAAGAGGCAGCTCTATTTTTTCAGGAAGCACAATTTCGGGGGCAAAACTCTGGAGTCTTTCACGAATATTCACCACAGCACGTGGCAAAAGATCAGCAATGGTTTCATTCAGCTTTCTTTTTAATTCTATGGTATGTGCCTGCACGATTCTTCCACCAGAGACTTTTAAAAAATTGATGAAGTAGCTGTTTTTATCCTGCAGGTATGTAAACACATCCAGGTCTTTTATTTTGGGATTAACGACTGTTGACCTGCTTTTATATTTTTCCAGCATCTGAATTTTTTCCTTAACGTTTTGCGCCTCTTCAAATTTATACTGTTTTGAATATTCATTCATTAATTGTTCCAGGTAATCGATCACTTCCTGGATGTTTCCTCTTACAATTTTTTTAACCTGCTGAATGGTCTGGTTGTAATCTTCTTCATCCTGGTAGCCGACACAAGGCGCCTTACAGTTTCCAATGTGATATTCAAGGCAGGGTTTGAATTTTCCTTTCTGTATATTTTCCCTGGTAAGATTATATTTACATGTGCGGAGCGGATATAATTTTCGAATCAGGTCAATCAATATCCGAACCATGTGGGTTGAAGTATAGGGTCCAAAATAGAGCGATCCATCCCGTATCACATTCCTTGTAACGAAAACACGGGGAAAGGGTTCATTCTTAATACATATCCAAGGAAATGTTTTGTCGTCTTTCAACTGGGCATTATACTTCGGCTGATATTTTTTAATCAGGTTATTCTCAAGCAGCAAGGCTTCAGATTCACTGTCCACTACAATATATTCTAGATCTCTGATCCTCGAGACCAGCATTTTAATTTTATTGGTATCGTGATCTTTTTTGTTGAAATAACTGCTAACTCTTTTTTTTAAATTTTTAGCTTTACCAATATAAATAATCCTTCCACTGGAGTCGTAGTATTGATAAACCCCTGGCTTACCGGGTAAATTCTTTATTTTCTCCTTTATTTCAACTGGTCCGGAATTCATTATCTACCCCTTTTGTTTCCACGTGGAACAATTTCTTTATTCACTGACTAACAACTATTTTAAAAACAGATCAACATATTTAAACTGGGAAACATCAAACAGACCCTGGTCGGTAATTTTCAGTTTTGGAATAACCGGCAAAGCCATAAAAGCAAGGGTCATAAATGGTGCATTTAAGGAACAACCCATTTGTTGAGCAATTCTGGTTAACTCCACGTATTTTTCCGATACTTTTTCAACAGGTGCATGGGTCATAAGGCCGCCAATTTCCAATGGCAAACCGTCAACAGATTTATTTTTCACTGCAACAATGCCCCCTTTCTGTTTGATTAATCCGTTGATCGCAATCCTAATTTCTTCATCGCTGGCACCAACGACAATCAGGTTATGACTGTCGTGGGCTATACTGCTGGCAATAGCACCTTCTTTCAGTCCAAAATTTTTTACAAAACCAATAGCAGGTCTGGATGGTTTATATCTGTTATAGACGACAATTTTCAACAAATCATTTTCAGGATCAGAATCAACATACTTTTTGCCGGAGTCAACTTTTTCCTCACCAGCATCTGTAAAAAGCTGATTATCAAAAGCGACAATAGTTCTAATTCTGGCAGATTGCTGAGCTACCGAAAGGTCGGTTTCAGAAAGAAGATTTGCATTCATTATGTTCGGCGCATCTTTCCCTGCAATTTCAAAACTTATTTTTCCGTCTGAAAAAACAGGTTCCCCATTAATGTATGTAGCTTTAATATTAAAATCTTCCAGGTTATCGACCAGAATAAAATCTGCGGGATCATTTTTCTGAAGCAGGCCGGTTTGTAGTTTATAATGTTTTACAGGATTTAATGTTGCAGCACGCAATGTATCGAAGAGATCATAATTTTTAGCCACAGCTCTTTTTACAAAATCATTTATATGGCATTGAATCAAATCATCGGGATGCCGATCATCAGAACAAAACATTATGGATTCGGGGTATTTTTTCAAAAGAGGGATTAAAATGTCAAAACTTTTCGCAGCACTTCCTTCCCTGATTTGAATTTTCATGCCGGCTTTAATCTTCTCTTCAGCCTCTTCATAATCCTCACATTCATGATCGGTAACCACACCATGAGCAATATATTTCCTGAGGTCATCACCCCTTACACCGGGGGCATGACCATCAATGGGCAAGTTGTATTGTTTGGCCAGTTCCAGTTTTTTTAATACTTCCTTATCTTCATTAATAACACCGGGAAAATTCATCATTTCAGCAAGAAAATAATAGTTCCCGGTTTTTAATAAGTCTGCAATTTTTTCACTGTCAATGACTGCCCCTGCGGTTTCAAACGGGGTTGCAGGGACACAGGAGGGGATCCCGAAATGAAATTTAAGCGGAACCTTTTTTCCATCGTTCACCATAAATTCAATTCCTTTTGTCCCCAAAACATTAGCAATTTCGTGCGGGTCGGAAACGGTAGCTACGGTTCCGTGTTTTACAGCGATCTGTGCAAATTGCTGTGGAGACAAAAGTGAACTTTCAATATGTATATGACTGTCTACAAATCCCGGTAAAATGTATTGTTTTTCATGAATGTTTTTATCCATTACAACAGATTCAATTTTTCCATTCTTTATGGAGATGGTTCCGGGAAATATTTTTCTGCTAACAACATCTACAATTTGTCCGTTGATTTTAACTGTCTCTTTCATAGTTTTTTAAAGTATTTGTTTCACGTGGAACATTATCTTCCCATATAAACCAGAAGGACGCTTATGTCAGAAGGAGAAACTCCGCTAATCCTTGAGGCCTGGCCAATAGTTGAAGGCCGTATATTTTTTAGTTTCTGTCTGGCTTCTGTCGAGAGAGAATGAACATTATCAAAACTGAACGTATCTGGAATTTTAATGTGTTCAAGCCGGTTTAGTTTATCTGCTATTTGTTTTTCTCTTTCGATATACCCGCTATATTTAATCAGGATTTCTGAGGCTTCAAAAATTTCATTCGCTCTTTTGGGAGTTTTGTTATAAATTTCTTTTAAATCAGGAATGGCTTCTTTAAGATCATAAATTGTAATTTGCGGTCTAAGCACCAGGTCAATCAGTTTTCGTTTCTGTTTTAACGGTGAGGTTCCTGATTTATTAAGTGTATCATTAACCAGGGAAGGATCTACACTATAAGATTTAAAAAACTTTATCAGTTCATCTCTTTTTTGAATTTTTTCTTTAAGCAAATGATAACGTTCCTCACTTGCCAGACCTAATCGGTGCCCAAGTTCAGTTAATCGAATATCTGCATTATCCTGTCTTAAAAGAATCCGATATTCTGCCCTGGAGGTAAACATCCGATAAGGTTCATCCACTCCTTTTGTAATTAAGTCATCAATCAATACACCAATATAAGCCTGGTCTCTGCTTAAAACAAAGGGTTTTTCCTCATTAATCTTCTGGTGGGCATTTATTGCTGCAATCATACCCTGTGCAGCTGCCTCTTCATAGCCTGTTGTTCCGTTAATCTGTCCGGCAAAAAAGAGGTTATTTATTTGTTTTGTTTCCAGGGTATAATTTAACTGAGTAGGTGGAAAATAATCATATTCAATGGCATATCCTGGTCGGAAAATTTTAGCATTTTCCAGCCCAGGTAATTTTTTAATTCCTTCGTACTGGACTTCCCAGGGCAAACTGGAAGAAAATCCGTTCAAATAATATTCCACTGTATTTACGCCTTCCGGTTCCAGGAATAACTGGTGTGAGTCCTTGTCTTTAAAAGTTACCAGTTTGTCTTCAATACTGGGGCAATACCTGGGTCCAATGCTGTCGATTGTGCCGTTAAAAAGAGGGGAATCCTCAAACCCTTTTTCAAGAGTTTTGTGAACCTTTTCATGTGTTTTTGTAATATAACAACTTCTTTCTGTTTCCAGAAATTTATCATGGGGCAAAAAGGAGAATTGTCTTTTATCCTGGTCTCCTTTTTGTTCGGTCATTTTACTAAAATCAACAGTTCGTCCGTCGATTCTTGCCGGGGTTCCTGTTTTCATTCTTCCCACTTCAAAGCCATAGTCACTGAGCTGTTTGGATATTCCCTTAGAAGCAGGTTCGGAAGCTCTTCCTCCTTCAACTTGTTCACGTCCAACATGCATAAGACCATTAAGGAAAGTACCATTAGTCAGGATTACAGTTTTTGCATAAAATTTAACTCCAAGGGCAGTTTGTACGCCTTTTATGGTGTTCTTTTCTATGATAAGAGATCTAACAATATCCTGCCACATATCCAGGTTGGGAAGTTGTTCCAGTTTTTCTCTCCATTTCATTGAAAATATCATCCTGTCGCATTGAGCCCTGGGGCTCCACATAGCAGGCCCTTTTGACATATTCAGCATTCGAAACTGAATCATACTTTCGTCTGTGACCAGCCCGGTAAAACCTCCCAATGCATCAATTTCACGTATAATCTGCCCCTTAGCAATACCACCCATCGCAGGATTACATGACATCTGGGCAATTTTGTTCATGTCCATTGTAATCAAAAGCACTTTTGAGCCCATCTGGGCAGCAGCCGAGGCAGCTTCACTTCCTGCGTGTCCTCCACCAACCACTATGATATCATAATGATGCATCATTTTTTGTGTGCAAAGTTAATCAATAAAGAATTATAATCTGATTCAGGAAAAATTTATTTTGAAATATTCTAAATAATAATCTTCTTTTTTCCTCATTTGTTGCTTTTCTTCGGGAGTTGAATCTTTATAACCGGTAAGGTGTAAAATCCCATGTATTGTTACACGTAATAATTCATCCAGGAAGGAGGTTTTATAATCTTCTGCATTTTTACTAACCTTATCACAACTAATAAAAACATCCCCATTAATGCCATGGTTAAAATCGTAGGGAAAAGAAATAACGTCGGTAAAATAATTATGATTCAGGTATTGTTTATTAAGTTCGAGAATTTCTTCATTATTAGTGTAGATAACATTTATCACACCTGTTTCAGAATTTTCTTTTCTTATAATCTGGGGTAAAAATTCCGGAAGTAAATTTTTAAAAGGAATTTTATAGTTTTCATTTAAATGATGAATATGAACAGCCATCTATTCAAGATTAAAATGCATCCGAACAAGTTTTCCTTCTTTTTCAAAGTCAACATCATCAGCCAAATGTTTCATTAAATAAATACCTCGTCCATGAATATTTTCTACATTTTCGGGTTTTGTAGGATCGGGAATATGTGAATAGTCAAAACCATCTCCCTGATCTTCCACACCAATAATAATTTCTTTCCCTTCAATCTTAACTGTCACGAATACTTTTTTATTGACATCCTCCTTATTGCCATGGACAATACTATTATTAACAGCTTCCACTGAAGCAATTAAAATTTTACCATATACTTCGGAATTAATTTCATTTTCCTCAGAAAACTCATCAATCATTTTCTCCACCTGATTAATGTTTTCAATTTTGGATTCAATGTCAATTGTTTTTTCCATAAATTTTAATTGGTGCGTAATGTATTTTATACTGTAAATTTAATTATTTGTTTCAAATATTGATGATAAAATTAAGAAAAAGTATTATTATTCCAACCAAACTTCAGGATTAAGCTTTTCGCTTTCCCTGTAAATTTCAAGGTGAAGGATACTTTCGCTTTTTGATTGGTCTTCATACACTTTCCCAATGATCTGTCCTTTTCCGACGATATCTCCGGGTTTAACCTTAACATCAACCAGGTTTGAATAAACCGTAAGATAATTCCCGTGCCTTATAATTACAGTTAAATTAGCGCCGGGTATAGAGACAACCTTACGGGTAACACCTTCAAAAATGCTTCTTACAACTGATTCTTCACTTGTATTAATGTCTACACCATTATTGTAAGTTTTTATTCCTTTTAATACCGGATGCTCATGTTCTCCAAATTTTCGTGTAACCACTCCATCGTTTATAGGCCAGGGAAGATTACCACGGCTGCTCTGAAAACTTTTTGATATTTGTTTTTGTCTTTCAGTAAGATTCTTCCACAATTTTGTTCTTTTTCTCTCCTCTTCAATTATTTTCTCAATTTCTTTCTCCAGTTGCGCAATGATTTTTCGTTTTTCTTTTAATTGTTGTAGCAACTGTTGCTCTTTGCTTTTTAAATCACTTATCCGGTGATTTACTTTGATTCTTTCGTTTTTTAATTTTACTTTTTCATTGGTTTTATAAGCAAGAATATCTTGTTTATCATGCTTCAGTTTCTTTAACTTCTGAGTTTCATATTCCAGTTTTTGTGTTTTAATAGCAATTTCTTCGGCCTGATTTCTTCGGTATTCGGCATATTGTTTAAGATATTTATACCTTTTATAAGCCTGGTTGAAACTTTCAGAGGCGAGAATAAACATCATCTGATCGAGTTCATTCATGTGCTTATAAGCATAATAAATAATTTTAGCATAATTATCCTTTAACTTTTTCAAATCTTTATTAAGCACTTTAATAGCTTCCTTATTATAAATGATCTGAGTATCCAGATTGGCTATCTGCTGATTTAACTGGCTTATTAAATCATTACGTAATTCTATTCTTTTTTTTAATACATATAAATGATTAACGGAAGATTTACGGTTTCTTTTTGTTTTCTTTATAATTTGGTTGGTGAGTTCAATTTCTTTTTTATTCTTTTCAATCTTCTCTTTCAGTTCCTCTTTTGACTGACCATATCCCTCAGGTATGCTTAAATACCCGATAAACAGTATTAATATAAAAGTAAAAATATTTTTCATGGTCGTTATAAATGGATAACCTCGTATTTGTCTGAATATGATATCCGAAGAGATTCTTCCTCCCCAAATTCAAAATTTTCACAGTCTAAATGTATAAAATTTTTAATTCCTTTCTTCTTATAACTGATTGTAAACTCCTCAGGAAGTTTATAACCAGACTCCTGTTTATACTTACCATATTCCACGTGGAGCGGTTCTATCATATTTTTCTGATAAATTATCATGTAAACAGGACGTAATGAATTTCGATCAAACCAAATGGAATATGTATCGGGGCTTTCAGTATTAACAGTATTAACAGCTCCTAAAAATGACTGATTTTCTAATGGATTTACAGGTTCTGGAATGGATTCCACTTTACCTTTTTCAGGCACATTTCCTGTAAAAATATTCTGAATATAATTTAAGCTGAGCGGTAAGGGCAATAATGGTTTTATTTTTTGATAATCAGATACGTATACTTTTTTTTCCTGTCTGTTGATCATTGTGATGCTGTCCGGGGTAAAAAGAATTCTTGATATTTCAAACCCAAGACCGGCACGCAGTGAGAGCAATGCGGATTTATTTTTTACAATTTTAAGCGAACCATAAAGCGTGTTATTTCGTCCTTCAGCATCAATCTTAATTTTAAAATTTTTAATGGTAAGTGTTTCAAAGTTCACGTTTCTTTCTTGTAACGTCTGGTATTTTCCTTTTAATGTGGTTGGTAAGCCGGGCAAAGCATCAGTTCCCTGCTTTGTTGTTTTACATGAGAACAGAATAAGGTTAAAAGAAATGAAAACCAAAACCAGTTTTTTCATGATTTATTCAGGTAGTTTTTTATTATTTATTTTAAAGTCCAGTTCCTCAGAATCTCTTCCTTTTTCTCTTGCTTTTTTCCATTGTTCAACTGCTTGCTCCACATCACCATTCTTATAGAGGATGTCTCCATAATGTTCGAGAATATCTCCATCACCGGAACCATTATTTTCAATCGCTTTTTCTATATATCTTTTAGATTTTCGGTATTTGCCCATCTTATACAAAATCCATGCATAAGTATCCAGGTATACAGAATTATTTGGTTCTTTTTCAATGGTTTTTTCGCTGTAATCCAGTGCCATATCAAGCTTCTCATTACGCAAAGAAAGATAATAGCTGTAATTATTAAGAAGGAATTGGTTGTTAGGCTGAATTTTTAAAGCTTTCTCAAAATATTTATCAGATTCCTTGTGCTTATTCAGGTTATGATAAGCTTCAGCCAGCTGAGCATAATAATCGGCTCTTAATTTTTGATTACCAGATGAAAGAAAATTCAATCCCTGGTGTAGGTAATAAACAGCTGAATCAGATTCACCCACCTGATTGGCTCCTATAGAAGCTAAAAAATATAACCGTGGTTCCTTGTTAAATTCTTTAATGGCCTTTTTACCATCCTCATAAAGATCCTGAAACTTCCCCTGTAGGCTGTAAACGGACAATAACTGATCCCAGTAGATTTGTTTGGATTTATCGCTATAGGCAAGGATTCTCAGATGCTTTGCGGCATTGGTAAACTGATTTAATTTCAGAAAAAGATCTGCATATAATGTATGCACCTCCACACGAGCAGGGTATTGGCTGCTTAGTTTGTTCAGACATTCTTCAAGCTCATAGGAATAAGAAAGTATTTTTTTATCTTTATTTAAAAGATTTATAAAAACCAGCATTTTTGATCCGAAACGGATTGATTTATTCTCAATAATTTTATAATAAGTTTCTATTGCTTTCTGATATTTATTGTTTTGCTGGTAAAACCTGATCATGGACATCTGTCCCATGTTGTTCGTACTATCTATTTCAAACAATTTGGTGTACATCTTTTCTGCCTTATCATACATGTTGTATGAAGCATATAATTCGGCTAAAATACCATAGAGGCGTGCATCTGTCGAAGAATTTTCTATTAAATTTTCAATTTCTTTAATGGCCTTTTCTTTTTCTCCGATTTTTGAATACATCTGTTGTTTTCGTATGGCTATCTCCTTATTTAATCCCACTTTATCCTCAATTTTCTTATAATATTGAAGTGCATTTTGATATTGCCCGTTTTCATTGTACAAATTTGCCAAACGATATTGAAAATCGAGATTTTCAGGTTTCATGCGGTCAAGATATTCATATTGAATAATTGCAGAGTCGAGCTGATTTCTTCGAATATGTAGATTTGCCAGGTGCAGGCGGTACCATTTGTTATCGGGGCTAAACTGTACTGCTTTTCTTCCATATTTGAGCGCATCTTTTATTTCATCAATCCGGTCTGCTATTAGTGACATTTGATAATAAGGTTCCGATGCAGTGGGATTCAGTTTGTGGCAATAATCGAAATATTGTAGTGCTTCTGACAGAGATCCTGTGTATTTTGATTTTAATGCTTTGAAAAAAACATATTTATACTTCAGGCTGTCATTGCGGTTTAAGTCAATATTAACAACCTTGTCCCCATCAGGATCATTAGCCCCTTTATCTTTAAGTAAACTACAGGAGGATCCAACCAGTACCAGTAATGAAAAAATAAAAATATATCGCATAATCAAAATTTTATATTTGTATAGTCACCTATGCTCAGGTCAGTACTTTGCCCTTCAACGTTTACATGATGTCCAATCATGGAATTTTCTGCAATACAATTTCTGACGATTGTGTTACTCTGTATAATAGAATTTTTTATTATTGAACCATGAATGTTGGTTTTTTCTTCCACAGAAACATATGGACCGACAACAGAATTACTTATTTCTACATTTTTCCCAATATAGCAAGGTGGAATTATCACAGAATTTGACATTGTATATTCAGCAGGTTCGAGTTCATTTTCAGAAAGATGCTTCAAAATTTGTTGGTTGGTTTCAACCGTAGCATCTTTTTTTCCACAATCATACCATTCCTGAACGACACCTGTGGAAAATTTATTGTCTTTCTCTTTCATTCTCTCAAGGGCATCGGTAAGTTGATATTCGCCATTTCCCATTAATTTGTTATCAAGTAAATATTTAATCTCTTTTGCAAGATCTTCGCCCTTTTTAAAATAATATATTCCTATGATGGCCTCATCTGATATAAATTCTTTAGGTTTCTCATAAAACCCGGTAACCACATTTTTATTATCTTTTTGAACTACGCCAAATGATTCTGGGTTATCCACTCTTTTTGTCCATATAATCCCATCAAATTTTTCATCCAGTGAAAATTCTGCTTTAAAAAGTGTATCAGCAAAAGCAACAATAACATTTCCTTCGAGGCTGATTTTTGCACAATAAACAGCGTGGGCAGTACCGAGAGGATCTTCCTGGTAAGAAATAACGGGTCGGGCTCCTATTTTTTCAGCAAGTTTTTTCAGTTGGATTTCGACTTCTTCTCCAAAATCGCCAATTACAAAATTAATTTCTTCTATTTTTTCTTTTGTAACAGTAGATATTTCATAAATCAGGTGTTCAACGATTGTTTTACCGGCAAATTTTATAAGTGGTTTTGGAGTAGTCAGGGTATGAGGTCTCATTCTCTTACCCATCCCAGCCATAGGAATAATAATCTTCATAACGATTTGCTTTTAATGTGTTCCTGTATGTCCAAATCCTCCGGCGGATCTTGGAGTTTCATTTATTTCACTGACTTCATCAAGTTCAATTTTCTCATATTTTGAAATCACCATCTGGCAAATTCTTTCCCCGGGTAAAATTTCAACTTCCTCATTAGAGAGGTTGATAAGAATAATTCCGATCTCTCCTCTGTAGTCAGAATCAATGGTTCCGGGTGTATTTAAAACAGTTAATCCTTTTTTCAGGGCAAGCCCACTTCTGGGTCGAATCTGGGCTTCATAACCTTCAGGCAATTCAATATACAAACCGGTGGGTACTAATGTTCGCTCGAGAGGTTTAAGCCTGATTG
The DNA here is from genome assembly GCA_964461045.1 of uncultured Bacteroidales bacterium. Taxonomy (GTDB): domain Bacteria; phylum Bacteroidota; class Bacteroidia; order Bacteroidales; family UBA12077; genus JAGXLC01. Next base: position 11,857 of record CAYWSJ010000052.1, read on the forward strand.
ATTCTTCGAGTGAGGCCCGGAGGTCCATTCCTGAAGACCATTCTGTACTATAATTTGGTAAAGAGTTATTCGATCGGTTAATAATTTTAATTTTCATTGGTTTTCTGTTTGTTAAAAATGTTACGTATATCGGTTATTGTAATCTTTTCATGCAAAATAACAAAAATGACAAAGATGAATAAAAATAACGAATTAATCAGAAGTTTAATAAATAAATCAAAATCATTTACTAAATTCTGAAGGACATATATGACAGCAGCTAAGGCAGCATAATAGAAAATGGATTTCAGAGGATATGGGACAGGATAAAATTTTCTCCCAAAAAAGAAGCTTATAATCATCATAACGGAATAACAAGCGAGGGTTGTCCAGGCACTACCTACGTATCCCAGCTTTGGTATTAAAAGGATATTTCCCAGAATAGTTATTCCTGCACCCAGCAGTGAAATAACAGCCCCATAATGCGTTCTGTTTGATAATTTATACCATATAGACAGGTTAATAACGATTCCGAGGAACAAATTAGCAAGAAGAATAATGGGAACAATGTGCAATCCTTCGTGAAATTTTTCGTCTATAAAATATTTAATAATAGGGAGGTAGAGTATAATAAAAAGGAAAATAAAAAAACAGAATATCAGAAAATACCGCATCACTTTTGCGTAGGTAACTTTTGCATCAGCATCTTTCATTTTTGAAAAGTAGAAAGGTTCTGCAGCATATCTGAACATCTGAATAAATATGGTCATCATCATCCCGATTTTATAGTTAGCTCCATATATACCAATTTGTTCAAGGGCATTATCCGGATCTGGAATGAGTTGTTTCAGGAACATTTTATCAGCTACTTCATTAATGGATCCGGCAAATCCTACAATTAAAAGAGGCAGGGAATATTTCAGTATCCTCTTAAGCAACCTGGGATCAAACAACCTGAAATTAACATTAATATCAGGCAACAAAAGTAATAAGGTCAACAGGCTGGCCAACAAATTAGCAATAAAAACATAAGCTACGAAGAGATCAGGGTTATAAAACAGAAGAATGGGAGAATCAGGAAAATTTTTATGGATATATGGAAAGATAAGGTAAAAAAGGAAAACAAAAAACAAATTGGCAAGCACATTAAAAATCTTTAGATAACCAAACCGCTTTGATTTTCCTTGGTATCGTATTTTAGCAAACGGGACTGCAGAAAAGGCATCAAGCGCAACTACAGCAGAGAAGAGCATTACCAAATAAGGTTTGTTCTCGTATTTTAATAATTCTGCGATATCCGGGAGGAAAATGCTAACGAGTAAAAGAAATAGCAGGCTTGTTGTAACCAGGGAAGCGATAATAGTAGAAAAAACCTGCTTAGGATCTTTTTCTGTTTTGGCAAACCGGAAATAACCTGTTTCCAGTCCGTAGGTAAGAACAACCATTAAAAAAACAACATAAGCATACAGCTCCGTAACAACTCCGAATTCCTGTTTAGAAAACAGGTTTGTATAAAATGGTGTAAGAATAACATAGTTCAACAATCTTGGAACTATTGTTCCCAAACCGTATATAATTGTATGTCCTGCAAGTCTTTTATACTGATTCACAAAATTTAATTAATTGCTGAGTTATTAAATAAAATAAATCCGAAATTAAAAAGAAAAAAGAATTTCTTATTTTCTTTATTATAATAATTTATATTCAGGCTTGCAGGGCCGAATACGGTATGGTAAACAAGTCCTGCATGCCCCATAAAATAGTAATTTTCAAAAGGTTCTTTATAGGCAGCCAAATGGTTTTCATCCTTAAAAATTTGTCTGTATGGTAAAAACCCATAGGCTGATACCCGTAGGTGAATTTTTTCATTAAACTCTATAATAGGTGTTAACCCTGTTGCGATATATTTGTTTGCGGCATAATTTTTAAGGAAAATGGTTTGACTGTGAGGGGTTGGATTAAACCAGCTGGAATACACGATGGTTGAATAATAGTTTGAAAAGAAGTTCTGGTTGCTGAACTCACCCTGAAAATCCATTCCGAGGGTAAAATGTTCACTAAAATTTAAATGAGTTTTATATTTAAGTTTCACGTGGAACCATTTATGTCGTTCTCTGATTGTCTGGTAAATAAAATCATGATTCCCGGCTGTAAACTTTTCTCTTCCATTGATAAAAGATGCAGAAAAAAGAAAATGAGATCCCCGGGTAGGATACTGTTTATAATTAAATGTATTTTTCTCAAAAATCAAATAAGGGTTTAAATAGTGGAAGTTAGAATAATCAGCCGTATCTGTTTTGTAGAACTTCTCTTTCAGATAGTATTTTGAAGTAAGGCTTCCAGCCTGAATACCAAGTCTTAAATTTCCAAGATAACGAACCGGAAAACCAATTTCATGTTGAGTATAATTTTCATTTTTAATTAAATAAGAAGGTCTTACATCTTCAAAAAATACTTCCCTTGAACTGCTGTAAAAATCCCACCGGTTTAAAACAAGCTCAGATTTGAAAAAAAACTTTGGGGCTCCTGGAAATACTATTCTTCCACTAACCATAGCAGAACTATAAAGTCTTCCATAAAAAACATTTGCTGTTATTTTTTTTGAATATCTCCCCAGATGATTATAAGACAACATACCAAATCCCTGATTAATACTGCTGGAAGATATATTACCTCCAAGGCTTGCCAGAAACTGACTTTGCTGGTCTACATTAAGATTCAAATCATAATTGCCGTTATTAGAATTGTATATTGCTGTTGGAAACACAGAGGAAATATTATCATCTAGTATCAATTTAAAATAGTCTTCCCTGAATTCATCCAGAGTAAATTCCTTCTTTTTATTAGCAATGAATTTATGAACATATTTTTTTTGTTTTTTATTAAGACCTTGGATATTAATATCTTCAAAAACCAAAGGAGAAAACTTTTCTTTAAAGCCTTTGCGAAGGCTATCCAATTCGGCATTGGTTACTTTACGTTCAATTAGTTCGCTTAAGGAATCGATGTTCTCAAGTGCGGCTTTGTATCCTTTGGTAATTATGCTTGATGATTTTTTAAAATTGAAAAGGGAAGCTGAATCCAGGTTAATATCTATCAGGAAAGAATTACTGTCAGGCAATTCATATTTAGTTTGCCCCAGCATAATATTTCTTATTTGATTAATTACATCATCGGTATCAGGCGCTGGAGCGTTATCTGCGGTTTTGCTACCAATCAGAAAATCAACATCGAAATCGTTCAGCAAAGTTTTATAAGGAAAATTATTAACCATTCCTCCATCAAAATATACTATGCTGTCTTCTTTGATGGGTTTATAATAAAATGGGAATGTCATGGAAGCGCGTATGGCTTTTGAAAGGCTTCCTTTCTTAAATACAACCTCTCTATTGTGTGTAATATCTGTCCCCACACAACGAAAGGGTACAAAAAGTGAATCAAAATTATAATTAGCAGCGGCAATTGCAGGAGATAAATATTTCATGAACTGAAAATCCATTAAATGGGTAGCCACAAAATTAGAGGGGATTTTAGCTTTAGGAACAGAATCTTCTATCTCTACTTTAAAATTGAACCATTCAGGGTATTGTGCATCATTTTTGAGAAAAAGATATTTCTGATCAATTTTTCCGTTTGCCCAGTTTGAAAAATCCTGGGAAGTAACCAGAGCAGTCATTTCTTCGGGCGTGTACCCAATAGCATACAACCCGCCTACAATAGCTCCCATTGATGTGCCGGCTATATAATCGATTGGAATGTTATTTTCTTCCAATGCTTTAATAACTCCTATATGGGCAAGACCTTTTGCTCCACCACCACTTAATACCAGCCCTACTTTCTGTGAAAACAGGTAGTTAGAGGTTAATATAGTTATTAACAGAAATAAGGGTATAAATTTTATCCTCATTCATCTGAAAGTTTATGCAAATACAAATTAACAAACTTATCATATTTTCATCAGAATATAACTGTTAAAAAAATATAAAATTATAGGTATTTAACCTGCATTATTCATAAATTTATATAATTATGAATTAAATGCAGGTTAACCCAGACTTAGATGAACTTAAATTTTTGAAGAAAATTTTAGTAAATCTTAGTCGCTATCGGAGTTAAGAATAATTCATGGATTATTGGGGTTAAATTAATTGATGAAGAACTTTAGAGAAATTCTTATTAAAAACTATCTTTGTACGTTCTATGGAAAAAGAATGGCAAAAAATAACTGCATATTTAAAGTCTGAGTTCAACCTTCAGGCAAGCGTTCATAATGCACTTTTTTTAATTGGCGTGAATGAATTAGGATATGGATTTGAAAAACTTGATCAACAATTAAAAACAAAAGTTATTAATTTTGCATCTATCTATATTATGAATTTTTTGAGTGAAGAAGACAAGAATAAACTTGCTGAAAATTCGACAGATGGAGAAATTGAAGAAGATCAAATATATAAAAAAGCAATAGTTAACTATTTTAGAGAGAAAGACATCATAAAACAAACCCGGAATGATTGACAAAATTAACCAGTATTTAGAGCAGATAAAATCTTTTGAATCAACAGACCAGGAAGAAATTGAACAATTCAGAATTAAATATCTTGGCAGAAAAGGCTTGCTGAATAAGTTGTTTGCTGAATTTAAAGATGTTCCAAAGGAAGAAAAACCGGAAGTTGGAAAAAAAATAAATGAGCTTAAACATGAAGCCCGGAATAAAATTGAAAAGCTTTCCAAACAATCAAAATCTGCGGGCAAAGAGAATAAAATAGATCTTACTGCGCCGGCTCGTCCTTATGAAGCAGGTTCCCGTCATCCAATTTCCCTCACAAGGAAAGAGATAATCGAAATCTTTAACCGGGTAGGTTTTACGATATCTGAAGGCCCGGAAATGGAAGATGACTGGCATGTATTTACAGCTTTGAATTTTCCTGAAGAACACCCGGCAAGAGATATGCAGGATACCTTTTTTATTCAGCGATCACCTGATGTGGTCCTTCGTACACATACTTCTTCCGTACAGGTAAGGGTTATGAAGGACAGTCAGCCACCAATCAGAACAATATCCCCGGGCCGTGTTTTCAGAAATGAAGCCATCAGTGCAAGAGCACATTGTATATTTCACCAGGTAGAAGGTCTTTATATTGATGAAAACATTTCTTTCTCAGACCTAAAACAAATACTGCTGTATTTTGCGAAAGAAATGTTCGGTGAAGATACAAAAATAAGATTCCGCCCATCCTATTTCCCATTTACAGAACCTTCAGCAGAAATGGACATATCCTGTACATTATGCGGAGGTAAGGGATGTAATGTCTGTAAGTATACGGGTTTTCTTGAAATACTTGGCTGTGGAATGGTAGATCCTAACGTGCTCAAAAATTCGGATATTGATAGTTCAAAATATTCCGGGTATGCATTTGGAATGGGAATTGAAAGAATTGCTCAGCTTAAGTATAATGTAAATGATCTTAGATTATATTTTGAAAATGATGTGCGTTTCCTGGATCAGTTTAAAGCAAAATTTTAAACCATAAATAATTTTCAGTTCATATTTATAAATCCAGTGTTTTTTGAAACACTGGATTTTTTTATAAGGACAAAATTTATTAATCTATTTTTTTACCATTTATTCTTATCTCAGAAGTCAAATCCATAGCTTTCCTGTAAATCGCACTTACTCCACAGTATCTTTCTTCAGACAAACTTACGGCCTTTTTAATCTTGTCGTGTGGAAGATCTTTTCCCTCAAAACTATATATTACATGCATTTTATTATAATGAACAGGATGCTCATCTGTTTCATCCGCACCCACTTCAACATTAAAGTCGTCCAGATCAACTCTCATTTTTCTTAAAATGGAAATTACATCCATACCAGTACATCCTGCCAGGGATAAAAGCATTAAAGGTTTAGGTTTCGGACCTTTTCCTTCACCTCCCACTTTCTGATCGGCATCAATTACAATTTTATGACCATCCATTTCGGTTTCAAAAGCCATTTTACCTTTATGGCTAAGTTTTACAGACTTTTTCATATATTCAAATATTTAACTATTTAAAACGTTTTTAACAAAAATATATTAATTTTGTTTAAGCAACGAGAGTTATTTATTTTTAGAACTAAATTGCAAAAATAATGATAAAATCACCAAATCAAAGCGGGTTTGACTGCATCAACAGCAACGATACGATCTTTAGGCATTTATCACAAGAAGAAAAGCAATTGCTGAATGATGAAAAAACATGTAATACCTATAAAAAAGGTTCTGAAATTTACCACGAGGGCAGCAGAACCAATGGGTTATATTGTATAAACCATGGAACAGTAAAAATTTATAAAACTGGTATTGATGGAAGAGAACAGATAATTTATTTTGCAAAAGATGGTGATATTATTGGGTACCGGTCAATTTTAAGTGGTGATCTGGCATGTTCTTCAGCAAAAGCTATACAGGAAAGTGTCTTGTGTTTTATCCCCGGTGACCTCCTTGTTACATTAATTAAACAGAACGGTGAATTTGCAATGGATGTTCTTCAGCAAAGTTGTAAAGAACTTGGCGAAGCCAATTCATATATCACAGATATTGCCCAGAAAACTGTTAGAGAAAGACTGGCAGAAGTTTTAATTAAATTAAAAATGAATTTTGGCTTAAACGAAGAGAACGAATTACAAATATCTCTTACAAGGGAAGAACTGGCAAATATTGTTGGCACCGCAACTGAATCAGTAATTCGCTTACTTTCAGAATTTAAACAAGATAAATTAATTGATCTTAAAGGAAGAAAAATCAAATTACATGATATTAAAAAGCTGGAGAAGATCTCCAATGCATTTAACTAAAATAAGGTTTGCTGGTCATCTCCCCTTCTGAATTCTTTATTCAGATGCTTATATCCCTTAAAAGTAACTTCTCTTCCTCTTGGCGTGCGATTGATATATCCTTCCTTTACTAAGAATGGCTCATAAACTTCTTCAATGGTTCCGCTATCTTCACCTACTGCTGTTGATATGGTATTAAGCCCAACCGGTCCTCCACTGAATTTATCAATAATTGTAGTTAGTATTCTATTATCCATCTCATCTAATCCATGCTTATCAATATTTAGGGCCTCAAGAGAATATTTTGTTATTTTCAAATCTATTGTTCCATCACCTTTTACCTGTGCAAAATCTCGTACTCTTCGGAGAATAGCATTACAAATTCTGGGGGTTCCCCTGCTTCGCATAGCAATTTCTTCTGCTGCATTTTTATGAATGGTAACATCTAAAATATCTGCAGATCTTGTAACAATGGATTTTAATATTTCAGCATCATAATATTCCAGGTGTGATTTAATACCAAATCTTGCACGTAAAGGACTGGTTAACAAACCAGAACGAGTAGTTGCCCCAATCAGGGTAAACCTGGGTAAGGTTAGTTGTACACTTCTGGCGCTTGGTCCTTTATCTATAACAATATCAATTTGGAAATCTTCCATTGCCGAATAAAGATACTCTTCCACCACAGGGCTTAACCTGTGAATTTCGTCAATAAAAAGAACATCACCTTCTTCCAGGTTAGTTAACAGTCCGGCCAGATCGCCGGGTTTATCAAGCACCGGACCGGATGTCAGCTTCAAGTTAACATTCATTTCATGGGCAATAATATTGGCAAGGGTTGTTTTTCCTAATCCCGGGGGGCCATGTAGAAGGATATGATCAATAGAATCATTTCGCATTCTGGCAGCTTCTACAAAAACCTTCAGATTTTCAACTATTTTTTTCTGCCCTTTAAACTGGCTAAATTCAGAAGGTCTTAAAGTTTTTTCAAACTCTTTTTCCTTCTCTTTATTAAACTGTTCCTCGTGTATGTTAAAATCTTCATTCATAAAACACTAACTATAAGCCTAGTTCATTAGATATTTGAAGCATTCTGTCAATTGGTTTATAAGCTTTTTCTATAGTTTCCTTATCCAGTTTAACTTCTGGTGCCTCATATTTTAAACTATTGTAAATCTTTTTAAGAGAAATTAGCTTCATAAATTCACAATCGTTACATCCACATGTAGAATCTTTAGGGGGAGCAACAATAAAATTCTTTTCAGGATTCTCTTTTTTCATCTGGTGAAGAATACCTGATTCAGTAGCTACAATATATTTCTGTGAATCATCTTCTTTAGTAAATTTTAACAAAGATGAAGTACTTCCAACATGATCAGCCACCAGCAGAACAGGTTTTTCACATTCAGGATGGGCAATAACTTTAGCATCAGGATTTTCTTCTTTAAGTTCAAGAATTTTTTCCACAGAAAACTCCTCATGAACATGACAAGCACCTGGATAAATAACCATATCTCTTCCGGTGATCCTTTTTATATAATTTCCCAGGTTCTGATCAGGAGCAAATATAATTTTTTCATCTTCCGGTAAATAATTAACAATATGTAATGCATTCGTAGAGGTACAGCAAATATCTGTCATTGTTTTAATAGCTGCAGTAGTATTTACATAAGAAATTACAGTATGGTTCGGGTATTTATCTTTAAATTTTTTAAAATCATCTTCCGGGCATGATTCGGCCAGTGAACAACCGGCATTAAGATCAGGAATGATTACCTTTTTCTCCGGGGATAAAATTTTTGCGGTTTCTGCCATAAAATGAACCCCTGCAAAAATAATCAGATCAGCATCTGTTTTTTTTGCTTCTTGTGAAAGAGCAAGGCTGTCTCCTAAAATATCTGATATATCCTGAACATCCGAGGTCTGATAATAATGACCCAGAATAATAGCATTTTTTTCTTTTTTCATTTTTTTTATTTCAGCGATAATATCGATATCAGAACTTATTTCTTTGTCAATGAATCCTTTATCTAAATTAAATCTTTTATTAACATTCATATTATTATATATTATTAATTTAAATTCCTATTATAATGATAATGATATTCGGTTAATATAGTTGGTAATTTTTATATTTTTTTCTTTGATATTATAAAATTAAATTTTAATCAATATTTAATTAACAAACATTTAATATATTATTTATTGATTACTAAATTAATACAGATTTTATTAACAGCGTTTGATAAACTATAAAGTACGAAAAATTATTATATTTTTATTAAAATCATGGTTAAAAACTATGTTGAATAATCAGGGGATAAAACTAAAAAATAAATTTTTTAATGATTAAAATTTTTTTATATAGACGAAAAATAATTCATTCAACTCAAATTTTTTTAACATCATTTTACAATAAGTTAACAATTCAATGAACAATTATGGTGAATATCTTTGTTTAATTAAAAATAATCATATTGCTTTAAAACTAAACATTCATACAAAAAATTATGTAATTTTGAATACAAATTACTATACAATGAAACAAATTGATAAAATAGGGATTGCAGCAGATCATGCCGGATATGATCTTAAAAAAGAATTAATTGATTATTTAACGAACCTGGGATACAAAGTTAAAAATTTTGGAACAGATTCATCAGAGAGTGTAGATTATCCAGACTTTGCACATCCACTTGCGGAGGCCGTAGAGAATGGAACCTGTACTTTTGGTATTTCCATATGTGGAAGCGGTAACGGGATAAGTATGGCTGTGAATAAGCATCCGAAAATAAGAGCTGCTTTAAGCTGGAATGAAGAAATTTCAAAATTGGCAAGGTTGCACAACGACGCGAATATTTGTTCATTACCTGCAAGATTTATTGATGTTGAAACCGCAAAAAAAATTATAGATACCTTTTTAAGCACAGAATTTGAAGGTGGAAGACATGAAAGAAGAGTAAAGAAAATTTCTTTAAATCAATAAAATTCTTATAATATGGCTGTACTATCAAATACTTGTCAATATGCTGTAAGAGCTTCAATTTACCTGGCATTAAACGGAGGAGAAGAAGAGAAAATAGGGATAAAAAAAATTTCTGATGAGTTGGATATTCCTTCTCCCTTTTTAAGTAAAATACTACAAAATCTTGTTAAATATAGGATTCTTTCTTCAACTAAAGGTCCCCATGGAGGATTTGGTTTGGAGAAAAAAGCGGATGATATTACAATGCTTGAAATTATTAAGATTATCGATGGAAACGGGCTTTTTGAGGATTGTCTTATTGGTTTGCGCAGTTGTAGGGAGAAAGGTCATGATGTGGTCCCCTGTCCGATGCATAAAAAGTATCGTCCTATAAGCAACCAGCTTTATAAGCTCTTTAAGAATACAACCATCGGTGAACTTGCAAAAGAGATTGAAAAAGCAGATGGGAAAATAGGAATCTGATCTATTTTATTAACAATTGTTTAAATACAAGCTAAACCCTTTATTATTAACACAATAAATTGTTTATAAGCTGTTAAATAAGTGTTAATAATCCTTCATACACATGATGTTCCACGTGAAACGTTTGATTTTTAAAAATTTTTTATATCCTTATGTCCGGAATTTACCTGCATATTCCCTTTTGTAAGAGCAAATGTCCTTACTGTGATTTTTACTCTGTAACTTCTTCTCGTATGGAGGAATTTTTGCAGGCTCTTAAGAATGAAATAAGACTGCAACAAAATTTTTTTAATGAGGAGACCGTTGAAACAGTTTATTTTGGAGGAGGAACGCCTTCATTGTTAAAATTAACTGAAATAGAAGAAATCTGGAAGACAATAAATATTTATTTTAACCTTAGCTCATCACCAGAGGTTACTTTTGAATGTAACCCTGATGATCTTACATTACAATATTTGCAGCAGCTTCATCATATCGGAATTAATAGGATAAGTCTGGGTCTTCAGTCTTTTCAAGAAGATGAACTGAATTTTCTGGGAAGGCGACATTCCGTTCGTCAAAATCATATTGTACTGGAACAGGCCCTGGATATTTTTGATAATGTAAGCGTTGATTTGATTTATGGTCTGCCCGGATCTACTCTTACAAGCTGGAAAAATACACTTCAACAGACTTTTAAATATCCAATTCATCATCTTTCAGCTTATCATCTTACCATAGAGCCCGGAACTCCCTTTTTTAAAAAACAGCAGCAGGCAAACATTATTCCTTGCAACGAAGAAGTTAGCAAGGAACAATTTCGATATCTAAATGCTTATGTAAAGGAGAAAGGATTCATACATTACGAACTTTCTAATTTTGCACTTAAAGGATATTTTTCAAAGCATAATACGGCTTACTGGAAGAATATTCCTTATTTGGGCCTGGGTCCTTCTGCCCACTCATACAATGGGACAAACAGACAGTGGAATGTGGCTGATTTGAATGAATACCTGCCTGCTTTAAAGGAAGACCGGATTCCTGCCAGGAAAGAGATCCTTACACAACAAGACCACTTGAACGAATACCTGATAACCGGCTTAAGAACCATGTGGGGGATCGATATAAAAAAAGTTGAAGCGTGGATGCCTGAAGAACAATTCGCCGTATTTGAAAAAACTACAAAAAAATATTTTTTAAAAAACTGGCTGGAAGAAAAAGATGGATCTGTTTACCTGACCGATGAAGGAAAATTTATGTCGGACACCATTATGAGGGATTTGTTATGGATAGATTAAAAAGAAGCGATTAGCAGTAATCCTGATTGCCTGCCATCTGATGAAGAGAATTTTTGATGGCTTATAGATAAGCCGAAAAAAGAATAAAAGGTTATAAATCTTTGGTTTTTATGAGAAGGAGTTTATAAATTTGAAAAATAAGAATAATTGTTTGAAGATATATTTTACGGGATATGCACATAAAACATTTACTTCCATTTTTGTTTATTTTTCTTATAAATAATTGTTTTATTCGTTATGGTTATTCCCAGGAATCAAATGATGCATCTTATCAAAATCTTGCACCGGAAGAGTTTTATATAGAGATGAACAGAGCGCCGGAAAAGATGATTCTGGATGTTCGTTTGTTCAGTGAATACAGAAAAGAACGTATTCCCGGGGCAATTCTGGCCAGCAAGCGTGAAGAACTGGTCAAAATTGTTGATTCGTTAGATCGTGATATGCCTCTTTTTGTTTACTGCGATGATGGACAGCGCAGCACAACCGTATGTAAAATTCTTACGCGAGAGAAAAATTTTATGAATGTATATAATCTCAAAAAAGGTTTGTATATGTGGAAAAAAGTGGGACTGCCAATGGATAAAAAGGAGATAAAAGTGAGTTTGTGGAAAAAACTTTTTAATAAATAGGTATATTATTTATTTCGTTTATGAATCCGGAAGTTTTTCATTGTTTCATTTCTCAT
>CAYWSJ010000053.1:0-23464 GCA_964461045.1 uncultured Bacteroidales bacterium
TCAGCAGACCCTGTTTAATCAGCAGTTTTGAAATAGAATAAAAAAAGTTACCTCAAATGGGGTAACTTTTTTTTCAAAATATATATTTCTTTCTACTACCAGGCAACTTTTTTGATTTTGTCCAGCTTCAACAAAATGATTTCTATAAACTATTTATTCTTCAGATATCTTAATACAACAATCACTTCAAAAGCTGTATAAATCACATATAAAATAAAGAAAGTAATAAGAAAAGAAACTGCCTGTGAAGGGTTAAAATAAGAATACAGCACAATAAAAATTAACAAAACAATTATTTTAACCCCAAAAATTCCCATAAACCTGGAAGTAAAGGCTTTCATGTCTTTCCCGGAAATTTTCAGAATGGCTACATGCAGTCCCGAATTTAAAAGGTAAAAAAACAAAGGAAGATAAGCGAGAAAAGGAAAAAAATGTTCGGTTAAAAAAAACTTAAAAAGAACAAACCCAATTAAATATACTGCAGCTGTCAAAATCAACTGATTAGTTAAAAACTTTATAAATTTGTTACGCACGACAACTATTTTAAATTATTTAAACCTGATAAAATCTTTTATAGCAATATAAATCGCCAACACTATCCCAATAATCGAAAACAAAAGGGTAAACAAAGGAAAATCCATTTGCGTTACCCAATCGTCAAGTTTTATACCACCAAAAACTGCTCCAAGTATAATAACCATCATTTGAAAAGCGATGGAAGAATACTTGGCATATTCTCTAAGCGGATTTTTGTTGTTTTTGTTCGAATTTCTTATTTCCTTGTTTTTCATCGGAAAAGGAATCATTATCCATCTTACAATTTCCAGTAAATACCGAACCAGGCTCAATGGATAATTTCTTTGTAATGATATCTCCATAAATTCTGGCGGAAGATTTCAGGGAAAGCAATTGTTTTACTGCAATCTTACCTTCAATCATTCCCAGGACATCAGAATCTTTGCATTGAATTTCACCTTTAATTTTGCCTGTTTCTCCAACAACCAATTTTCCATCGGTTTTAATATTTCCCGACAAAAAACCATCAATGCGAATATCACCATTGGTTTTAATATCGCCTGTGATTTCGGTTCCAACGCCAACAATATTTATTGCATTGGAATCATTTTCCATATTGTTTGTCTTAGCCATATTTGTATTATTTGATTTTTTCATATAACAATTTCATTTGCAAAAATACACTAAATAATGGTACAAAGATATAAATTTCAAAAAACATGAATTTATTCATTTAATTTATTTTGAAACATTTTAACAACTTTTCCATCATTCCTCCGTCAAAATTATTTAAATTCGCCCAAAAAGTTGGTGTATAATTAAACACAGATTCTCATGAAAAATTTCAAACTAATCAATCGCATCACCGGATGGGTCGTTTTTATTGTTGCGGCTACCGTTTATCTCCTCACGATAGAACCAACTGTTAGTTTTTGGGACTGCGGCGAATATATAGCCTCGGCCTATAAACTGGAGGTTGGTCACCCTCCCGGAGCACCATTTTTCATGTTACTGGGCAGACTCTTCTCTATCTTTGCCCCTGAAAAAGCAGATGTGGCCATGATGGTAAACAGCCTGTCGGCACTGGCTAGTGCTTTTACAATTTTATTTTTATACTGGACGATTACTCACCTGGTAAAAAAAATATTCCCTGTTGAAAAAAGCTCAGGCAACTTAATTGCAGTAATAGGTAGTGGACTGGTAGGAGCCCTTGCTTTTACCTTTTCCGACACTTTCTGGTTTTCTGCTGTTGAAGGTGAGGTATATGCGCTTTCTTCTCTTTTTACTGCTTTCGTATTTTATGCCATTCTGAAATGGGAAAATATAGCTGATAAAAAATACTCTAACCGATGGATCATCCTAATCGCCTTCCTGATGGGGATCTCCATCGGAGTCCACTTACTTAACCTGTTGGCAATTCCGGCTATTGTATTTGTTTATTATTTCAAAAAATATAAAATCACCAGAAACGGAATTATCAAATCAGCCATTATTTCAATTGCTCTGTTAGGGGCCTTTATGTACATTCTTATTCCTGGTGTTGTTAAAGTTGCTTCCTGGTTTGAACTTCTGTTCGTAAATGGATTTAGCCTGCCCTACAACAGTGGTAATATTTTTTATGTCCTCTTAATCATAGCGCTCTTGTCATGGGGTCTTTACTATACTTATAAGAAAAAAAAGGCTGTAGCCAATACCCTTCTCCTGGGTTTAACTGTAATTCTTATTGGTTACTCCTCTTATACGATGATTATTATCCGCTCAATGGCGAATCCCCCGATGGATGAAAACAATCCCGAAACAGTATTCTCTTTATACAACTATCTGAAAAGAGAGCAATACGGACAGCACCCGCTTATTACCGGAAATTATTATAATGCCCCGGTGGTTGAAATTAAAGAACCTCATACATACAAAAAGGAAGACGGAAAATACGTCAAAACTTATTCCCTGAACCCCAGACCGGTGTTTGATGACCGCTTTACAACTTTCTTCCCCAGAATGTGGAGCCGCCAGAGTGATCATATTAAGGAATATAAAGAATGGGCAGATGTTGAAGGCAGAAAAATAACCGTACAAAATTCCCGTGGGGAAAGCCAGGTAAAGAGAATTCCTACGTTTGGGGAGAATCTTAAATTTTTCTTTAAATATCAAATAGGGCATATGTATATGCGCTATTTCATGTGGAATTTTGTTGGAAGACAAAATGATATTCAGGGTCATGGAGAAATTCTCAAAGGCAAATGGCTTTCGGGTATTAAAAGCATAGATGAAGCCAGACTGGGTAACCAGGACAACCTGCCAGATAAATACAAAAACAACAAAGCAAGAAACACCTATTACTTCCTGCCCCTGCTTCTGGGTTTGGTGGGTTTTTTCTACCAGTATGCAAGAAAACCAAAAGATTTTACAGTGATTTTACTCCTTTTCCTGTTTACCGGGTTGGCCATTGTGGTATACTTAAATCAGAATCCGCTGCAGCCAAGAGAACGGGACTATGCCTATGCGGGCTCATTCTATGCCTTTTCAATCTGGATTGGTATTGGAGTGGCAGCCTTATACGGATTATTTAAAAAAGTTGCTCCCAAGGCTCTCAGCGCAGGTGTCGCTACCCTGATCACCCTGCTCTTTGTTCCCGGAATTATGGCAAAAGAAAACTGGGACGACCATGACAGGTCAGACCGTTATGTTGCAAGAGATTTTGCTTATAATTACCTGAATTCATGTGCCCCTAATGCTATTCTTTTTACCCATGGGGATAACGACACCTTCCCTTTATGGTACGCACAGGAAGTGGAGGGAATCAGAACAGACGTAAGGGTTGTAAACCTGAGCCTGTTAAATACATCCTGGTATATCGACCAGATGAAACGGAAAGCTTATGAATCAGACCCGGTTCCTTTCAGCCTGAAACATAATAAATATCAACAGGGCACTAGAGACCAGGTTCCAATCATGAATCAGATTAAAAAACATGTATCTGTAAATAAAGTGGTTGATTTTATTGCAAGTGACGATCAAAGATCTCAACTCTCCTATGGCAATGAAAAAATAAATTACATGCCCACAAATAAATTAAAATTTCCGGTCGATTCTGCAACAGTTGTTGAAAACGGCACTGTAGACCCGAAAGATGCAGATAAAATTGTTCCAGAGGTTAAATGGACTCTAAATCAAAACAACCTGATGAAAAGCGGTCTTATGATCCTCGATTTGCTTGCCCATAACAATTGGGAAAGGCCTGTTTATTTCGTTTCTCCCAGTTCAGAAGCAAATCTTGGATTAAGAAAATATCTCCAGCTTGAAGGTTTTGCTTATAGGCTTGTTCCTATTGAAACCCCAACAGAAGGTCGCATTGATGTAGGTAAAATAAATACAGATAAAATGTATGAAAACCTGATGAATGAATTTAGATGGGGAAACATGCAGGATACAAGTGTATACATAGATTATACAACAAGAAGAACGAGTAATGTTATAAGAATTCGGAATAAATTTGCAAGACTGGCAGAAGCATTAATAGAAAAAGGCAAAAAAAATGAAGCTGTTCAGGTATTAGATAAAGCCATGGAGCTCACACCACATAGTCAGTTCCCATATAATATCTGGACGGTGGAAGTAATAAAACAATACTATAATGCTGATGCTACAGATAAAGCCAACAAGCTTACTGAAGAATTTGCAGGTTATCTGAAGGGTGAACTGGATTATTACACGTCTCTCAACAGCCCCTATAACAAGCTGGTAGACAGAAACAAAAGGATTGCCACAAGCATTCTTTACAGGCTATCGCAGGTTACAGGTAACAATGGGCAAAATGAACTAAGCAAAAATTACAGTGACTATTTGAACCAGGTTCTTTCAGGCGGAAGAAGAAGGAGACAACCTTAAACCTCTTCAAGTCATTGTCAAAATAATAAAGCCTGGGATGATTAATGCCAGGCTTTTATTTTTGGTATAATAAGTAAAAAACACTTTTGCGAAGTGAATTATTTCTTTTATTTTTTATGAGGCTTCGCTTAGAAAGTATGTCAACGCAACAAACTATTTGCATATTTTGCTAATTCATAGTCGTCTATATCGTTAATGCATTTAAAATGTTCCCTGGGGCATTTTTTATAACCTATTTTGGAACAAGGCCGGCATTTTAATCCTTTTACTTCAAAAATTTTCGAACCGGGATGCGGTAAATAAGGATACATACCAAATTCAGGCACAGTATTACCCCAAACAGACAAAATAATTTTATTAAACGCAGCAGCTACATGCATCAATCCAGTATCATGGGTTATCATTAGGGAAGATTGTTTCACAAGAGAAGCTGATTGATTAATCGAAAATTTTCCACAGGCATTATAAGCTTTACCGGGCAGATTGCCGGCAATTAAATCACCTGTCTCCTCATCATTTTTATCTCCCAAAAGAATGACCGGATGGTCTAACTTACTGATAATATCTTCTATCTTGGATTGGGTCAGTTTTTTCGTTTCATGTTTGGCCCCAATAGCAAACCCAATATATTTCTCATGCAAAAATTCAGGTAATTCTTTTATGTCGATTTCATCTTCTGGCCTTAAAAAATATTCGAGTCCCTTTTTGTCAGGTTCTACATCAAGCAGGTCAAGGGTATCAAAATATCGGTCAACAATATGCTTGTCTGGCAATTTGTTTACTTTGAAATTAACCAGCAGCCATTTTTTAAAATTGAGTTTATTTACACTAAAATATGGTGCTTTCAAACGTGTTTTTACCTGATGTGTTCTTATGTTGTTATGCAAATCAATAATGAAATCAAAATTCTCTTCGTCGAGTTTTTTTAATTGTTCAGACAAATTTTCTTGCAGCAGGTGAACCTTATCAATATGAGGGTTTGCCTCCAGAATTTCACGATAGGCAGGTTTTGAAAAATAATGAATTTCAGCTTCTTCCAGTTGCTCCTTCAGGACTCTTACCACAGGTGTGGTCAATACAATATCACCAATGGAACTAAATCTAAGAATCAGTATTTTAATAGGATGCATACCAAATTTTTAATTTCGTTTACGAAGGGGGTTAAAAAAACAAAAATCAGAGGGCTTCTGCTAGAATTACAGCTTTATTCCGCTGAACCTCAATAACACCACTCTCAATATCAAAGTATTGCGGGCTACCCCCCCCTTCCTCAACTATAATTTGACCTTTATGGAGGGTGGAAATAATTGGAGCATGATACTGCAAGATTGCGAATTGTCCTTTGTCACCAGGAACTTTTACCATTGAAACCTTTCCTTCGAAAAGTTTTTCATCAGGTGTAATAATTTCGAGATACATAGTATATTATTGAGATTCAGCAAGTAATTTTTCGCCCTTTTCAATGGCATCATCAATAGTTCCAACAAGGTTAAAAGCTGATTCCGGGTATTTATCAACCTCCCCGTCCAAAATCATTTTAAAACCTTTAATGGTATCTTCAATATTTACAAACACCCCTGGCTTGCCTGTAAACTGCTCTGCCACATGAAATGGCTGAGACAAAAATCGTTGTACTCTTCTTGCGCGATGTACTATAACCTTGTCTTCTTCTGAAAGTTCGTCCATTCCAAGAATTGCTATTATATCCTGCAGTTCTTTATTTCGCTGAAGAATTTCCTTCACTCTCTGGGCAGTATTATAATGCTCCTCGCCAACAATTTCAGGGGTTAATATTCTTGAAGTAGAATCCAGAGGATCAACAGCCGGATAAATTCCCAGCTCTGAAATTCTACGGCTCAAAACGGTTGTTGCATCCAGGTGTGCAAAAGTTGTTGCGGGGGCAGGGTCGGTAAGGTCATCTGCCGGAACATAAACAGCCTGAACAGAAGTAATTGAGCCATGCTTAGTAGAAGTAATTCTTTCCTGCATCTCACCCATTTCGGTCGCCAGGGTTGGTTGGTATCCCACTGCAGAAGGCATTCTGCCTAACAAAGCAGACACTTCTGATCCGGCCTGGGTAAAACGGAATACATTATCCACGAAAAACAGAATATCTTTTCCCTCTCCTCCTTGTCTTAAACCCTCGTCTCTAAAAGATTCGGCAAGAGTCAACCCTGTTAATGCAACAGTCGCACGTGCTCCGGGAGGTTCGTTCATTTGCCCAAAAACAAGACTTGCCTGTGAATTCTGAAGATCTTTTTTATCTACTTTGGAAAGGTCCCAGTTTCCTTCTTCCATGCTTTTTTTGAATTCCTCTCCATATTTAATTACTCCTGATTCTATCATTTCGCGCAGCAGGTCATTCCCCTCACGGGTTCTTTCTCCCACACCGGAAAAAACTGTAATTCCCGAATAAGCTTTTGCAATATTATCAATCATCTCCATGATTAAAACCGTCTTGCCAACACCGGCTCCTCCAAAAAGTCCAATTTTTCCACCTTTTGAATAGGGCTCAATTAAGTCAATTACTTTAATGCCCGTAAACAAAACTTCTGTTTGGGTTGACAACTCCGTATACTCCGGGGCTTTTTGGTGAACCTGGTAACCTCCTTTTTTATCTAAAGGATCCATTCCGTCAATGGCATCTCCTACAACATTCATAAGCCGCCCTCTTACCTGCTCTCCGATAGGTATTGTAATCGATGCTCCTGTAGCTTTCACATCCATTCCTCTTCTGATACCATCGGTAGAATCCAGGGCAATAGCTCTTACAGTATGTTCTCCAATATGTTGCTGGCATTCCATGATCAGGGGTTTTTCATTTTCACGTTCAACCTCTAAAGCTTCAAAAATACCCGGGAGCTCATCACCTGCCTGCTCGAAATTAACGTCTACTACCGGACCTATGATCTGCAGAATTTTTCCGATTACTTGTGCCATGGGAATATTTTTTTAAGATGTGTAAGATACAAATTTAAAATTTTTATGGTATCTTTCTAAGATAATATTAAACATAAATTATATATTTTCATCTCAAAAGTATTTATTTTGTATAACCATAAATAATTAAATTTATTATGAAAATTGCCAGAAACTTGTTAATTGGCGCACTGTTCATCTTAGTTATACAAACAGATGCTTTTGCTCAAAATTTTAAGGTAGGTACAGGAACAGAACTTCGTTCAGATCCTGTTATAAGCATGTTTGTTAAAGCCT
This sequence comes from uncultured Bacteroidales bacterium, assembly GCA_964461045.1. Taxonomy (GTDB): domain Bacteria; phylum Bacteroidota; class Bacteroidia; order Bacteroidales; family UBA12077; genus JAGXLC01. The sequence goes on from CAYWSJ010000053.1 coordinate 7,621, forward strand.
CTTACGATCTTGGCTTTCTTGATGAGAACCTGAGCACTTCCCTGGACCTGATGGTTCTTCCTCCGATTGAGGCGAACCTGGATTTTCACTACTCTTTTTTCCGCGAATTCGGTTTTGATGCTTTTGGTCTGGCCGGGGTTAACTGGGGAGATTCCGTTGGCGCAAATGTCGGAGCCGGTGTTTTAAAAAACATTGCTGAAGAAAAAATTGATGTCTTTGGAGAAGTAAAATATTTAATCAATAATAATCCACAGGCCTCAATAAAGATCGGCCTTTTTTACAATATCTAACTAATTAAAATGGAAGCTATATATCGAACAATTCGTCTGTTGGTCCTCACTGTAATATTTGTTTTCATTGCAAGAGAAATGGAAGCTCAATTTATATCGTATGGCGGGGGCGTTGACCTAACAAACGGCACAACTATTGAGACAGAAAAAGAAGATTATCTAACCAGTAGTTTGGGTGTTGATTTTAGAGCTCAGTACAAAATAAATTATCATCTGCGCCTTGTTCCTGAATTAACTTTTTTTCTGCCTAAAAAAGAAGAAAAAACCCAGGGAGAAGCCAAAACGACCTTTATGAACCTGACTTTAAACCTGAAAAATGTTCATAAACCCAGAGATATGATACGAACCTATTTACAAGGTGGAATATCTGTCTCGGGCTGGAACATCCAGGACAACTATTACAGTGAAACACAGCAAAAAGAAATCAACCTGTCTGAATGGGGTGTAGATCCGGCTGTTAATGCAGGAGCTGGAATTCAATTTAATATCAAACGAGATATTGAAATGTATCTTGAAGCCAGGTATATGAAGTATGTTCTGAATGAATATGGTCTTTTCATTGGCTCTCTTGGGGTTAATATTATTCTTGACTAGTGAATTCGATCCATTAGTTTACCAGCAACATGCCTTAAATTTTTCTTCTCATTCTCTGTTTTATTGAGGCTGTTAAATGCCTTCAAAGCTTTGTCGTAATACTCTCTGATTAAATCTTCTGTTACTTGTGGAATTTTTAACTCATTATAAATTTCTATTACTCCTTTGATTTTTCGCACTTCATCAGTCTCTTTTTCCAGTAAGTAATTCAGCTTTTCTTTTTGGCTTTTATCTGCCTTTCTTAACGCCTGGATTAAAAGAAAAGTTTTTTTATTCTCTACTATATCTCCGCCAATCTTTTTCCCAAACACTTCACTATCTCCAAAAGCATCGAGGTAATCATCCTGCAATTGAAAGGCAAGGCCTAAATACTTACCAAAATTATATAAGGCCTCTGCTTCATTTTCAGGGGCATTGCCAATCAGTGCCCCCATTTTAAGACTGCATGCCAAAAGCACAGCTGTTTTTAATTCAATCATTTTTAGATACTGGTCCTCACCAACCTGCTTCATTTCTTCAAACTCCATATCATATTGCTGTCCTTCGCAGACCTCTAAAGCCGTCTGGTCAAACAAACGATAAACCAGTGAGGCATTAACCCCCTGATATTTATGCATAAACTGGTAGGCTTTGATCATCATTGCATCGCCCGAGAGAATCGCTGTATTGGGATTCCATTTTTTGTGTACAGTAGGTTTATTCCTTCTTTTGTCAGCTTTATCCATAATATCATCATGGATAAGTGTAAAATTATGAAACACCTCAATAGCAACGGCAGGATTTAAGGCATTGTCAAGATTCTGCATATAAAGATTAGAAGCCATTAATAGCAAAGTTGGGCGAATGCGTTTTCCTTTACTGGATAATGCATACTCTATCGGATCATACAACCCGGTGGGTTCTTTTACAAAATCCAGGCTGTTAAACTGCTGATCCACTAACTCCTGTATTTGCTGGAATGAATACATAATAAAAAGTTAAGGTTTTTATAAAATTAGAATAAAAATAATGGTTTTCCAATGATGTAATAAAATAAAAAACGTACCGTCTGCGAAACGGTACGTTTTTTTATTAACAAATTCAAAACTTATTGAAAAACACTGTTTTCTATTCCCTGGTTCACTTTAATCTTCTTAACTTTCAGTGTCATGTTTCTCATGCCTGAAATGTTAATGGTAAACGGAAATTTAACACCTTCAACCTCTTTGTAGTCAGAAAAGGTTCTGACCATATCCATTTCACCCATCTGTGTTTGCGTTTTACTTTTTGACTGAAGTTTCAGTCCCGATTTCGTATCATAAAAATCATATCTCACCCTACCATTAGGCATTGTTATTTTTATCTTATACACATCGTTACCATTAACCTTGTCCATCGCAACCAGTTCGGTTTTTATGCCCAGTTCATCATATTTGAGATATTTATGCATTTTTGCTTCAAATTTCATTTCTTTCAGCATTTCTCCCTGCATTTGTTGCTCCTGTCCCTGCACAATCATTTTTCCTTTCTCACCATCAAAAACCTGTTTTGACATCACCATGCCATTCATTTTTGTAATATTGGCATACTTATCAGGCGCTTTTCTAAATACTTCAATATCAATCTGTCTTCCCTGCATAGACATGCTGCTTACCTGGTGTACCTCCCTGACTTTCTCTAGATTAGCTCTTCCACCAAGAGCATCAATGTAATTTTTAATTACTTTTTCAGCATTCATACCTTCAGGAATTGACTTGCTCTTTTCAACAGGCTGTCCATTAAAATTATATTCTTCAATTTCATTATTCCCGCTGAATTTTTTAATCTTTTCTGTCACTTTTGCTTTGTCTCCAACAACCACAATATAAGATTCCTCCGGACGAATATATTCCCTGGCCATAGATTGAACATCCTCAACGGTTACCCCGTTTACTTTTTTAAGATAATTGGCATAATAATCATCCGGCAAATCATATCTCTTTGAGTTGAGAGCAAAACGTGCATAAGTTCTTGCATCTTCGAGCTGACGGCTAAAGCTTCCTGTCATCACTTCCTGAACCATATCCAGGTGGTCTTTTTTCACCTTTTCATCTCTTATTCTATTCATCTCATGAAAGAATTGAGTAATGGCACTATCTGTTACTTCCGTTCCAACTTTTGCCCCAGCTTTGAAATAGCCTACTAATGGATCTGTGCTGAGTGAGGAACGTGCACCATAAGTATATCCTTTATCTTCTCTGAGATTTTTCATCAGGTAACCTGAAAAAACACCACCACCAAGTATATTATTCATCACCTTGGCTTTAATCTCATCTTCAGAACCAATACTTAACTCAACCGGATAAGTTATTGATATTACAGACTGTACAGCATCGTCCTTATTTACAAGTGCCACTTTGGGTTTTCCCGGACGTTCAGGCATTTCATATTTATGTTCCGGAACTTCACCCTTTTCCCAGTCTGCAAAATATTTTCGCGCTAATTTTTTAGCTTCTTCTAAAGATAAATCACCCATCATAACAAGGTAAGAAGTGTTAGGCTTGTAATATGTTTTATAATAATCTACACATAGATCCCTGGAAATATTTTCAATGCTGCTCTCGGTTTTCAGCTCTCCGTATGGATGCTCACCGTATCGTAGCTTCCTGGCTATACGACCAGCAATAAAAGAAGCATTTGTTTTTGAAGATGTCAGGTTTGATAATTGCTTTTGCTTATACTTATCAACTTCCTCTTCAGGAAATGAGGGGTTTTTAGTTACGTCTGCCAGTACCTTAAGCAATTTATCAGCATGTTTTTTAAGTGAACTGGCATAAAATCCATTTGTAAAAGTGTATAAATCTGCACCCAGGAAATCAATTTCTTCATCAATTTCAGCTTTAGATCTCTCGGATGTTCCATTTCTCAATAAGTTTCCTGTTGCTTCAACATAACCAACAGCTTCACCTTCTTTTACAGGATCAACATCAACAGTTAATCTGAAAGAGACCACAGGCATTTCATGGTTTTCTGCCACAATTACTTCCAAACCATTATCCAAAGTAAAAGAGGCTGGTTTTGAAAATTGAATCTCCGGGGCCTCCCTGGGATCTGGTGCTGTTGTTCTGTCTACTTCCATTTTTGTCGTTGCACAGGAAGCAATAACAAAAATCAGGACTGGTATGATATATTTTATCATTCTCATATTCATATAATTTTATTTAGATTCTTGTTTTGTTTTTTCACTTTCTGGTAAATAATAAAGTACAACCCGGTTGTCTTCTCTGAAATATTTATTGGCTACTCTTTTAATATCTTTTTTTGTCACGCTGTTGTATTTATCAATTACCTCATTAATGAGTCCGGTTTCTTTAAAATAAGTATAATATCTTGACAAATTAGTTGCCCTCTGGGCAATTGAAGTGTTTTGGTTAATAATTCGGCTTTCAAACTGATTTTTTAGTTTTTGCAGCTCCCTGTCGCTTATTAGCTCTTTTCTTACTTTAGTCACTTCTTTATCAATTGCTTTTTCTAATTTTGCCGGGTCTACACCTACGTTTGGAAAAGCAAAGGTAAGGGATAATCCGGGATGTTCAAATGGCAGTGGAATTGCCATAATCTGCATTGCCAATTGTTTTTCATCTACAAGGTTTTTGTGCAGTCTTGAGCTTTGTCCACCTGAGAGTAAATTAGCAAGCATCTGAACCGCATAATAATCTTTTGTCCCCATGGCCGGTGTGTGATATGCCTGAATAATAGCAGGAAGCCTAATGTTATCATAAACGGTATCACGAATTTCTTTATGCTTGATTGGCTCATTGGGTTCCGGTCTTCTTATTTCCTTAGTTCCCTTTGGAATTCCTGCAAAATATTTCTCTACCAGTTTTTTTGTTTCTTTCTTGTTAATATCTCCGGCAATAGTTAAAACAGCATTGTTTGGCACATAAAAAGTATTATAAAAATTTTTTATGTCTTCAGGAGTTGCAGATTTAATGTGCTCTGCATCACCAATAGTTGTCCATTGATAAGGATGCTTTTTAAAGGCTCTCTTCATGGTTTCAATCATAATTGAACCATAAGGCCTGTTGTCATAATTCTGTTTTTTCTCTTCAACCACTACTTTTTTCTGGGTAGCTATTCCTACAGAATCAATTTTTGCATGCAACATTCTTTCTGATTCAAGCCACATTCCCAGTTCTAACTGATTTTTAGGGAGAATTTCATAATAAAATGTGCGGTCGTTGGAGGTGTTTGCGTTTAAGGTACCCCCTGCTTTCTCAACATATTCGGAATATTCGTGGCGACCAATGTTTTTTGAACCTTCAAACATAAGGTGTTCAAACAGATGGGCAAATCCCGTAAGGTCTGGTCTTTCATTTTTCGAGCCCACATGGTACATTACAGTCACTGCTACAATTGGAGTAGAATGGTCTTCATGAAGAATAACATGGAGACCATTGTCCAGGTTATATTCTTCAAACTGAATATTCGGATTTTGAGCCTGGATAGAAAAAATACCCAATACTAAAACTCCGAAAGTTAAAGTCAATAACTTTTTCATTTTCATACGAAATAGGTTTTGCTGTTTAAAATTTAAAAAATCGAAATTAATAAAATTTCTCTCTACAACAATTAAAAAATCATTTGGTTTTCATAAATATTTTTGCAAATCAACAAATTATTCTTTAAATTTCGCTAAAATTAAATATTTCAGTAATTATGGAAAAAGATACTATCCTGGTACCATGGGATTTCACACAAGTTGCTGAATATGCCTTACAGCATGCGATTAAAATTTCCACACACCTAAAAAACAGAATCCAGCTAATTCACGTGGTAAAGAATGAAAAACTTCTTGAAGAGTCCCACGAAAAAATGGAAAAAACAGTTGAAAAACTATCGAGTCAATACCAGATAGATTTAGACCCGGTTGTTCTTCATGGCAGTTTATTTCATGTAGTTAGCGATTATGCATCGGCAAATAATGTTAGTATTGTGGTAATGGGAACTCATGGAATAAAAGGTATGCAGAAAGTTACCGGAAGCTGGGCATTAAAAGTTATTGTCGGCTCGAAAATACCTTTTATTGTTGTACAGGAACCACCATCCAAAAAAGAAATTTTTAAAGATGTTGTTTTTCCTTTGGATTATAAAAAAGAAGGTAAACAAAAGGTAAACTGGGCATTGTTCCTTGCAAAATTCTTTGATGTAAAGATACATATTATTGCTCCACAGTTAAAGGATAAAGGGATTCAGAAAAAAGTGAGGATTAATATCAACTTTGCAGAAAAAATTTTCGAAAACCATGGGGTAAATTATGATATCCAAATGATTGAATCCAGTCATGTTGGTGAAGAAACCATCAAATACGCCCAGAAAATTGATGCTGACATTGTTTTAATTATGACAACAAAAGACATTGGCTTTACAGATTATATGCTTGGAGCCAAAGAACAATATATCATTGCGAATAATGCAAAATTACCGGTTATGTGTGTAAATCCACGCACAGACTTAAGCAGATACGGAGGGTTCAGCACAACCGGAGGATAAAAAACTAAAAAGGCTGTCAAAAAAGACAGCCTTTTTTTATTTCACATGACTTAAATTGATGAAATCAATGTAATTCCCATAGTCATCACCATACATTGACACACTTTCACCAACAATGCAGTAAGTGCTTTTTTCTCCGGCAATTTTTGAAAACAGGACTTCATATTCCTTGTTCTCCTTACCGACCATAAGCACATGAGTAAGATTTTTGTTTACGTCAGAGGCTAGTTCCACTCCACATGCAGGGCAGAAGAATTCGTACTTTTTCCCTTTCACAATTTCAAAATTACGATGTTTATCCACCGAATAATTACCTAACTCCTGGTGAAGCATAACCACCCCTTTGTCACCGTCTTCAGAGACTACCGTGAAAATGACATTCTCACCAATATTCAAATAACTACGGCATTTAGGACAAAGAAAATCATTAACCATAACAAGACCCTCCTTTTTTTATTTATACGTACCGTATAAACTAATGTTTTACTGCCTTATGATTTTCTTATAAAGATGAGACTTATTTTGGATAATTTCAAGAAAAAATAATCCCTTTGACCAATTTTCAGTGGAAATTGAATTCTTATCTGATGTAAAAACTCCTTTTTCAACCAGTTTCCCGGATATATCAAAAATATGATAACGAACGGGTGAATTGTTTCCATTAATTATTTTCACATGCATATTATTAACAACCGGGTTGGGATAAACTTCCACATTAAATGACTGTTTTTCTTTTATTCCCAATGAAATCAAATTTTTCTCACCATTCAAAATCCAGTTTTCTGGATCAATCGTTATATCCGAAATATCATATCCCCAGTCAATTGTAAACTCCTCCTGTGCAGCAGAAGGCTGAAAGGTTATCAGGGTATCTGCTCCATTATCACTGGTTAGCAGTATTTCAACAGGAATAGTAAAAACCATACCATCATTGGCTGATGTTTCCTGTGAAAAACAAATCATTTGTTCATTGTTCTTTTTTCCCCATGCAACATCATATTGGGGGAAGCCTTTTCCATAATACCATTCCTCAAAAAACGAATCAAAATTAATGCCTGTAAAATCTGAAATACTGTTTTTCAGATCTTCTCCTGTTGCAACACTATCACTATACTCCTGCAAAAAATTTTCCATTGATTGAAAAAACAAGTTGTCGTTATCAATCAGATAACGAATCATATGAACCAGTGAAGCACCTTTTTTATAAGATAAATAGTAATTAAAAATCCGGGATTCATCGTTTGCATCTTCAAAAGGAATATAAACGGATCCATCTGGAATGCTCTTTGCGATGCTGTGTGCATTGCTCATCCAGCTATCAGCAGAAGCCTGGTTGCTTATATATTGCTGTGCAACGTATTCCCCGTACGATGCAAATCCTTCATTTATCCAGATATCCTGCCAGGTTGCACAAGTTACATAATCACCAAACCATTGATGCATTAATTCATGAGAAATTAAATTAAAAGAAAACCCTCCGGTAGTTGTAATGGTCTGGTGCTCCATGCCACCTCCAAGTTCTGTTAAGCTATGCCCGTATTTTTCATTATAAAATGGATAGAGCCCGTATAGGTCTGAATACAATTCAAGAAAATCTCTTGTGTTCTCTATTGCAGTTTTGTTATTTTCTACATAATAAGGGCTGTACACAAAATTCTGAATAAAAACAGAGTCATTTAAACCTTCAGGATAAGCATAAAAACTATATTCATGATAATTAGCAACCGCAAAAGAAATCAGATAATAATTTATTGGGTAATAAGTTTTCCACTTATACTTCACTTTTCCATTTCCTAAATTTTCTTCTTCCTGCAGCAATCCATTTGAAACGGCTTTGTATTCTTCATTTGTGGTTAAAAAAATTGTAGCCGAATCTGCTTTGTCTGCTAAAACCTGTTTTGAAGGCCACCAGTCCTTTGCATGAAAAGACTCTGAGAGTGTCCAGGATACATTGCTGCCATAGGTTGAATTATAGGCATGACTTAAACCTCCTCCACTCGAAAAACCATGGTAATATACTCTTGTTTTAAAATATGAACCCTGATTTACAGGATTGGTAAGAAGAATTCTGATTTGATCATCCTCGTGCGAATAATCATTAACGGGCTGGCTATCAACCATTATGGAATCCACGGTCAAAGCATCATTTAATTCCAGAATAATTGTATCCAGTTCAGAATTAACTGATTTAGCCATCATCTCTGCAAACCCGGAAACAGATGTGTTCAGGGGAGAAACTTCTATATCTAAAAAATAATGTTTAATGTCATATTGATTCATTTGTTTATTAAGAACCAGCCTGTCTTTTTCAACCTGAGGATAATAATTTTCAGCATGATAACGATCCGTTTTTTTCTCTACTTCCTGTGCGAACGTGAAAACAGGAAACAACAAAATCGTTATTAGCAATTTAACCTTTTCCATAATTACAATATATTCATTCAAAATTAAAATTTGGCAATATAATAATTCAATCTTTATAATTGTATGAAATACAAAAAAGTTTTATAATTTGACAAATTTATGAGATAAAAGTACATTCAAAATTGATTAACCATACTATTTGTAAAAACAGCCAAAACATCTAAACATGCTATTTAATAAGGGGTATGGAACAAAGCGTTATAAAATGACTGATAAAACAACAAAAAAGCTGGCATGTAATTTGAGAATGTCGTTTCATTCAAATTTAAAAAAGAAAACAGCAAACAAAAATGAAAAATATTAAGATCCTTCCCTGGCTTATATTATCTCTGTTAATTTTTAATGTTAGTTTATATGCTGAAGGAGAGGAGGATAATCTGGTCACACTAAGCGGATACATTAAAGATGCTGAAACAGGAGAAGAACTCATTGGAGCGAACGTTTATATCGCAGGAAAAAGCAAAGGTACAACAACAAATGTTTATGGCTTCTATTCAATCAGCCTTAATCCGGGAAAATATACTTTTGTGTTTTCATTTGTAGGTTACCAGCCACGAAGACAAACAATAAATTTAACGAAAAACAAAACATTAAATATTGAATTAGCACCAAGAGAAAAGCAAATTAAGGAAATTGTTGTAAAAGGAGAAAAGCCTGATGAAAATGTAGTAAGAAATCAAATGAGTTATGAAAAAATTAAAGTAAAAAAATTATCTGAACTCCCTACCTTTTTAGGAGAAACAGATATTATCAAATCGATACAACTATTGCCGGGTGTTCAGACTATCAGTGAAGGGTCGTCCGGTTATAGTGTAAGAGGAGGAAGCCAGGACCAGAATCTTGTCCTTCTTGATGAAGCAACGGTGTACAACATTTCCCATTTTTTAGGTTTCTTTTCTGTTTTTAACAACGATGCCATTAAAAATGCAGAATTATACAAAGGAGATATACCTGCAAGATATGGAACCCGGCTGGCATCTGTACTGGATATTCGCATGAAAGACGGAAATTCGAAAAAATTTGCAGGGACAGGTGGAATTGGCAATATTTCAAGTCGTTTAACATTGGAAGGGCCCATTATAAAAGATAAAACTTCGTTTCTTGTTTCAGGCAGAAGAACCTATTTTGACCTTTTTATTCCACTAATTCCAGAAGAGGATATCCAGGGGAATAAAATTTATTTCTATGACTTGAATGCCAAATTAAATCATAAAATTAACGAAAACAACCGGATCTATTTATCGGGTTATTTCGGGCAGGACAAATTTAAAAATGACTTTTCTGATATTGGCTATGGAAACAGGACAGTTACAATAAGGTGGAATCATTTGTATTCAGAAAGATTGTTTTCAAATGTAACTCTTGTCAACAGCAAATATAATTACTCTCTTGCCAGTCCGGAAGATGAGGCCTGGTCTTACAAGTGGGACTCAAAACTTATTGATTACTGTGGAAAAATAGATTTCACCTGGTATCTTAATCCTTCACATACTGTACGCTTTGGGTTGTCCTCCTGCCATCATACTTTTGATCCGGGCAGAATTAAGGGAACAGGGGAAGAGAGTCTTTTTACAAATTTTAAAATACCCAATAAACATACACTGGAGCATGGACTCTATATTTCAAATGAACAAAACATGACAAATCAGCTCACATTAAAATATGGGTTGCGTTTGTCCGTATTTCAAAATATAGGTAAAGGAACACATTACAATTACAACCAAAATTACAATGTAACAGATTCTACATACTATGAAAAAGGTGAAATATACAATACATATATCGGTATAGAACCCCGGTTGGGTATTAAATACCAAATAAACAACCGATCTTCGGTAAAAGCAAGTTATTCCAGAACCCGTCAACATATTCAACTGGCTCAAAATTCAACTGCAGGCACTCCTCTTGATATATGGTTTCCTGCTAGTCCGAATGTAAAGCCCCAGATTTGTGATCAATTTGCATTGGGTTATTTCAGAAATTTTTTCAACAACCAGTTAGAAACTTCAGTTGAGGCATACTACAAAGACATGAAACATACCATTGATTTTAAAGATCACGCCAGTCTCCTGTTAAATCCCAAACTCGAAGGGGAGTTAAGATTCGGGGATTCATATTCATACGGAATTGAATTCATGTCTGACTTAAACACCAATATAGTAAATGGCAGATTAAGCTATACTTATTCAAGAACAAAAAGAATTATTCCGGCCATACAGGAAGACCCTTTTAATGCGCCCTATGACCGGCCACATAATATCTCGCTGGTTATGAGTTATAACTTTTCGCCCCGAACTGTTTTGTCTGCTAACTGGACCTATAAAACCGGTCAGCCCGTTACGTTCCCAACAGGAAGATTTGAATACGATGGCGTAATCGTACCGGTTTATTCTGACAGAAATGATTACCGGCTGTCCGATTATCACAGATTAGATCTATCTTTAACCATCAAATCGAAAGATAAGCCAGGGAAAAAATGGAAGGGAGAATGGAATTTTTCAATATACAATGCCTATGCACGCAAAAACACTTGGGCAATCAGTTTTGTGCAGGATGAAAACAACCCGGACATAACTTATGCTGAAAAGACATATTTATTTTCAATTATACCTTCAATAACATATAACTTTAAGTTTTAAACAATGAAAACAAGGATATTCCATATTGTAAAATTTATAGCTTTTTCTTTCTTATTTTCGTGGTTTTCCACATCATGTACAGAAAGAATAGACATCGACCTGGATGAAACCTATACAAGACTAGTGGTTGATGGACAAATAACCACTGATACCACAAGTCATTTTGTTAAACTCACCAAGACTGCAGATTACTTTTCCAACAAACCAGCAGAGCCGGTAACCGGGGCCTCTGTTTCAATAAATAGTTTCTCACTCCAGGAGAGTGACTCTGTTCCGGGTTTATATCTTACTGATCCAAATGTTTATGGAATAATAGGTGAAACCTATACCCTTACTATTGATAATGTTGATATTGACAACAACGGTGAAAATGAATTTTATACAGCTTCTTCAAAAATAAAAACAATAGCAGAAGGGGATTCTATTGATGTGGTTTACAGGGAAATTACAGATGAGGTTCAGTTTTGGGAAATACAGCTATACGCACAGGACCCTCCTGAAGATAATTATTACCTTTTCAAAGTATACATCAATGACACTTTGGTAACTGATACGGTTGACGAATATGTGACACAAGACGACCAATTATTCAACGGAAATTATGTCCCTGGGGCATTTGTACAATCTCTGAGTCCTGACAAACCGGATGAAGTCCTGGAAAAAGGAGATGTAGTGACCCTTGAGGCCAATGGAATAACCCAGGATTACTATAAATTTATAATAGAGCTAAACAGCGAAACAGGAGGGTCAAACCCCTTATTTAGTGGGCCTCCGGCTAATGTACGAAGCAATATAGAAGGTGGAAATGGGGCTGTAGGATATTTTAGTGCCTACTCTGTTCGCAGACTCAGCAAAACGATTACAAACGTGTACAAAAAACCATAAAAATTTAATAACTTGTAACAAAACTACAAGTTCGTTCGTCCCACTTATGAATTTAGAATAATAATGACGGTAAAAGAGTACAATCAATGCGTTGATCAATTCTCTGACAATATCTACCGGTTTGTCCTTAAAAATATAAAAGATGAAGACAAAGCCAAAGATATTGTCCAGGACACCTATGAAAAATTATGGGTTCGTGCAGACACTGTCTCCTTTGAAAAGGTTAAATCATATCTTTTTTCAACCGCATATCATACGATGATCGACCTTATACGAAAGGAACAAAGATTAACCGACCTTGAAGAGATTAATCAAAATGAGTATGTACATGAAGATCAATACAAAGGGTTAAATGATGTACTAGAAGATGCCTTAAAACAATTGCCAGATATTCAGCGGTCTGTTATATTATTAAGAGATTATGAAGGCTATGCATACAAAGAAATAGCTGAAATTACAGAGCTCAACGAATCACAAGTAAAGGTATATATTTACAGGGCAAGAGTTACTTTGAAAAAATATATAGGAAGCCTGGAAAAAGTATTATAAAAATGGGACGAATAAACAGACATAATTATGAAATTTACTTTCTTGATTACCTTGATGGTAAGCTTGATGAGAAACTATTGCCCGATTTTAAAGACTTTTTAAATAAAAATCCTGACCTGGCAGTAGAATTATCTGAATTTGAGTCCATTAAAATAGAACCAGACAAACCTTCATTTCAACATAAAAAAGAATTAAAAAAAGAATCCATTACGGATCGGCAGAATAATTTTGATGATCTTTGCATTGGCTACCTGGAAGGAGACCTAAATGCTGCCCAGAAAAAAGAATTTGAAAACTTAATAAATGAATCGCCAGAAAATCAAAAAGAATTTGAATTATATCAAAAAACCAGACTGGTTCCCCCGAAAATTAATTTTGCCTATAAAAATAAGTTAAAAAAATCAAGGACGCTTTCTCTCGCGGCAAATCGTTTCAGCAGAATTGCCTCGGCTGCATCTGTAGCAGTTTTAATAGGCTTGTTCTCCATTTTGAAAAATTCGCAAATCAGCCCAAATAATTATAGTAATAAATTAAATAAACATATTAATTCTTCTGTTATTAAAGAATTTAACAAAAAATATTATTTAGAAGATTTGAACAATTCAAATAATCTTTATAATACAGATAGCTATGATATAGACTCATACAATTCATTACCTGAAGTAAAAGTTAACTTGAATAAGACCCGTTCTTTTGTGTTTCAAAACAATGCACCCAAAAAACTAACAGCTCAAAAAGTGGCATTATCTGAAGATATTACAAGCATAACAAATAAGCAGTTATCCCAGGAATCAATACCCACGAATACGATCAGGAAAATAAATACCAGGGTGAATAATTCCGGAAACTTCTTAGCAAGCAATCTTAATAAAATCAAAAACAAACTCAATCCGGATAAAAAGTCTTTTTCTTTGCTTAGAATCGCTGATGCCGGACTGGAAGGGATCAGCCGGATTACAGGGAAAGAACTTGATTTAAAGCCTCAATACAATGACAAAGGAGAATTAAAAAGACTTGCATTTACCTCTGAAACCTTTCGCTTTTCTACAGATGTAAACAAGAAAAAATCACCTGGCAAAGAACAATAACCTTCTCTATCTGAGGTTTTTCTAAAAAACCTGGTTTTCGCTGTAACAAATTTATTGGTTCAACCGTCGCACAATAAAACAAATTAAAAACCAATAAAATTTAAAGCTATGAAAAATTTAATTTTAACATTTATAATCTTAAGTTTTACTTTCAATTGTTATTCACAATCAATGGAAGATAAACTGAATGAGCTAGAAACAGAAGTTGAGGACACTATTCCTAAAGACACGATAAAAAGTAAAAAGAAAGATACCACAAACATCAACTTCAAGAACAAACAGGTACGCATCACAGAAGATGAAGAAGGCACAACCATACAGGTAAAAAAGAAAGACGAAGATGAGTGGGATTTTGATGACGATGAGTGGGATGATTTCGACAATGACCACGAAGGTTTTCACCTGGACTTCATGGAAGATGAAGGCTTTGACGTGCACTGGTCGGGTTTTGAAATTGGTATGAACAATTTTCTGAATGACAATTATAGCATGAGCTTATCAGAAGAAAACAAATACCTCGATCTTAATACCGGCAAATCATGGAATATCAATATAAACTTCTTAGAATACGATTTAAATTTAATTGGTGAGAACCTGGGTATTGGAACTGGTATGGGACTTGAAATGATGGATTTTCGTTTCGACAGCAGAGTTCCTATAAAAAAGGGAACAGACGGCATTGAAGTAGACAGTTCTTATATAAACAATGACTACAATTTAGACAAGGCAAAGCTGAACACAACTTTCCTAACAGTCCCTCTTTTGCTTGAGTTCCAGGCCCCTGCAAAAAGCCGAAACAAATTTTTCATTACAGTTGGTGTGATTGGAGGATTAAAACTTGGATCTCATACCAAAACAGTTTATAAAGATGAAAGCGGTGCCCGTCAAAAAGACAAAGGACAGAGTGATCTTTATATTTCTCCGATAAGATGGGGATACACAGCCAGGATCGGATATGGTGCTTTAAAACTTTTCGGAAATTATTATGATACAGGATTGTTTGAAAAAGGGAAAGGTCCAAAAATTCATCCTTTTTCTGTAGGACTTATGGTTAGCTTCTAAAAACATTCAGGATTACACGATTTTAAAGCCATGCCCTTTGCATGGCTTTTTTAGTTTCAGAAATTCAATTAATAAAAAGCCTGGTCAAAAATGATTTTTTTAATCCCTTCGAAATTTATATTTTTACCAAAAATAATTTAAAAATTACAAGCATGAGACTATTATTGATAAGTAATTCAACCAATGCCGGAGAAGAATATCTTGAACATGCAAAAGACAACATTAAGGATTTTCTTCAGAAAGATGATGTAAAAAAAGTACTTTTTATTCCCTATGCAGCAGTTAGCTTCTCTTATGATGAATACCAGGAGAAAGTACAAAAGCGTTTCAGTGAATTTAACGTAGAAGTTGACTCACTTCACAAATATCCACACAACAAGAAAAAAGAGGCAGTTAAAAACGCCGAGGCCATTGTTGTTGGAGGAGGAAATACATTCCACCTGGTAAAACAAATGCAACAGGAAGATCTTATTGAAATAATGCGTCATGCCGTGCTGGATGGTGCACCATATATAGGCTGGAGTGCCGGATCTAACGTGGCCTGCCCAACCATTTGCACAACCAACGACATGCCTATCGTGGAACCGGACAGTTTCCATGCATTGAATCTTGTAAGATTCCAGATCAACCCTCACTACCTGGATGCACATCCTGACGGCCATGCAGGAGAAACAAGAGAAATGCGAATAAACGAATACATCATTGCCAATCCATACGTATACACTGTGGGATTAAGAGAAGGATGCATGTTTTTAATAGAAAATGCAGAAATTAAGCTTATCGGAAACAAACACAAACAAGC
>CAYWSJ010000054.1:0-22786 GCA_964461045.1 uncultured Bacteroidales bacterium
ATTGGATAATGGCTGCTTATAATTAAATGAACCGAATAAACGAAAACGATATAATAATGAGTACAAAAATACTGGTGACAGGTGGTACAGGATATATTGCTTCCTGGGTTATTAAATTATTGCTTGAAAAAGGCTATGTTGTTCATACAACGGTAAGAGATAAGAGAAATGCTGAAAAATTGCAACATTTGGTAAAAATGGCAGAGGAATTACCCGGAGAACTGAAATTTTTTGAAGCAGATCTTTTGGAAGAAGGGTCTTTTGAAGATGCGATGGAAGGGATCGACATTGTGGTTCACATGGCTTCTCCGTTTTTTATTTCAGGGATTAAAGATGCTCAGAAACAAATAATTGATCCTGCTTTGAAAGGAACCACTAATGTGCTTAATACAGCAAAAAAAATATCCTCTGTAAAAAGAGTGGTTTTAACTTCTAGTGTGGCTGCCGTGCATGGTGATAATACAGACCTGAAAGAGACTAAAAGTGGTATTTTTACTGAAGAGCACTGGAATACAACCAGTAACTTGAAACATCAGCCTTATTCTTTTTCGAAAACACTGGCTGAACAGGAAGCCTGGGAGATATCAAAATCTCAGGATCAGTGGGATTTGGTTGTAATTAATCCTGGGTTTGTTTTAGGACCTTCCCTGAGTCAGCGGAAAGATTCAACCAGTATTGATTTTATGATTTCTTTGCTGAAAGGCAAGTTTAAAGCCGGCGTTCCTGAGTTGTACTTTGGGGTGGTTGATGTCCGAGATGTAGCCATGGCTCATGTCAATGCCGCTTTGAAAGATAAGGCAAAGGGGAGACATATCCTTGTTTCAAAAACAATGTCTACCCTTGACATGGCTAAAACTTTGGAAAAAGATTACAATGGTGTTTACCCTATCCCCGGGAAATCTCTCCCCAAAGCTATGTTATACATATTTGGTCCGCTACAGGGTTTTTCCTGGAAGTTCATAAAGCGAAATGTTGGTATTCCAATTGATTTTGACAATTCATACAGTAAAGAGAATCTCGGAATTCAATACAGGGATACTGAACAATCATTGCGCGATCATGCTGAACAGGTTATTCTGGATAAACTGATTTAGATTTTTCATATTTATTGTTCCACCCCTTTCAGGCTTAGTTGAATTCTTCCGCGTTCTTTATCAACACTCAGTACTTTAACCCTGACATGCTGGTGCAATTTTACAATATCAGCCGGGTTTGACACATACTGATCGGCCAGGTTGGAGATATGGACCAGCCCGTTCTGTTTTATTCCTATATCTACAAATGCACCAAAATTAGTAATATTGTTAACAATGCCCGGAACTATCTGCCCTGGCTCCAGATCATCCATAGACCGGATGGATTTGTCGAATTCAAATACTTTGATTTGTTTACGAGGATCACGGCCGGGCTTTTCAAGCTCTTTCATAATATCTTCCAGTGTAGGCAAACCTGTTTCTTCTGTAATGTAGTTTTTTAGGTTGATTTGCTCTCTGAGTTCTTTTTTCTCGATAAGTTCTTTGACAGAACAATTCAGGTTATTGGCCATCTCTTCCACCAAAGGATAACTTTCCGGGTGTACTGCACTGTTGTCCAGGGGGTTTGAGCTTTGGTCGACTCTAAGGAAACCAGCACACTGCTGAAAGGCTTTGTCTCCCATTCTTTTTACCAGTTTGAACTGGTCCCGGTTTGTAAAGGCACCGTTTTCTTCCCTGTATTCGACAATATTGGCAGCTAACTGGGGTCCAAGTCCCGACACATAATTTAACAAATGTTTGCTGGCAGTATTGATATTTACACCCACCAGGTTTACACAACTTTCTACCACCTGATCGAGTTTGTTTTTCAGTTTATTCTGATCCACATCATGCTGATATTGTCCCACGCCAATAGATTTCGGATCGATTTTTACCAGTTCAGCCAACGGATCCATGAGTCTTCGGCCAATTGAAACAGCGCCGCGGACTGTTACATCGAAATCGGGAAATTCCTCCCTTGCAACTTTGGAAGCAGAGTAAACAGACGCACCGTCTTCACTAACCATAAAAACACTGAGGTCGTCTTTGAACTTTAACTTCCTGATAAATTGTTCGGTTTCCCGGCTGGCTGTTCCGTTACCTATTGCAATGGCTTCAATTTTATGAGCATCGGCAATGGATGTAACCTTTTTAGCTGCAAGCTTTTTTTCTTCCTGGGGTTTGTGGGGATAAATGGTTTCATTGTGTTTGAGGTTTCCCTGTTCGTCAAGGCAAACAATTTTACATCCGGTACGATAACCCGGGTCGATAGCCATTACACTTTTTTGTCCAAGTGGAGGAGCAAGCAGTAATTGTCGCAGATTTTCAGCAAAAACCTTAATGGCTTCGTCATCAGATTCTTCTTTAAAATGGGCTTTCATCTCCGTTTCTAAAGAAGGTTGCAGCAATCTTTTGTATGAGTCTTCAATGGCCTCCTCAACCTGTTTTGAACTTTCATTTTCCCCTTTAATGAAGAGCTTATCAAGTATTTCCAGCGCATCCTCTTTTTCGGGCCTGATTTTCACATTTAGAACATCTTCATTTTCTCCACGAAGGATAGCCAGGAAACGGTGGGAAGGGCATTTTCTTAACAATTCCGACCACTCAAAATAATCCTGGTATTTTTCACCTTCCTCTTCCTTGTTTTTTTTCACTTTTGACTCAATCAGTGCTTTCTTATAAAACAAACTTCTGATCTGTTCACGAGCTTTTTGATTTTCACTGATCCATTCTGCCATAATATCCTTTGCTCCCAGGAGCGCTTCCTCTATAGTTTTTACCTCATCAGTGAGAAATTCTTCTGCTTTTGATTCAGGATCAGGTTCATGTTGTTTTATGAGTATACTGGCAAGAGGTTCCAGTCCTTTCTCTCTTGCTTTTGTTGCCCTGGTTCGTTTTTTAGGTTTATAAGGCAGGTAAATATCTTCCAGCTCCTGTAAGGTTTGTGCTTCGTTAATTTTCTTTTTTAGTTCCGGGGTTAACTTCTCTTGTTCATCAATTGTTTTTAGGATGGTTTCCCGCCTTTTTTCAAGCTCCTCAAGCCTTTCATGCTGTTCCTTGATATTTGCAATTTCAGTTTCATCCAGATTTCCTGTTTTCTCTTTTCTGTATCGACTGATAAAGGGGATAGTAGCACCCTTATCCAGCATGTTTATTGTGTTCTCAACCTGCCATATCTTAAGATTCAGTGCTGTGGAAATGATTTGATGGAATTCTTTTTTCATAAAATTTTCTTTTCTAAATATCGAAGATAAGCAAGTTTTCTTGAAAAATTCAAAAAATTTGCAACGCGGAATTTGAATTTTGCATTTCTTTAAGTAGAATCAGGAATGTTTTCAATTCAAAAAGTTTATTCTAATTGATGCAAAAAAGGATTGTTGATAAATTAAGAAAAAAAGACAGGAAGGCACAGGAATATTTTTACAGGATAAATGCAAAAGCAATGTTTCTAATCTGTTACAGGTATCTTGGTAATGAAGAAGAAGCTTCTGAAATAATGAATGATGGGTTTTATAAAGTTTTCAACAAAATCCATAAATTCAGAGACGGCGGAATGGATGGATTAATGGCATGGACAAGAAAAGTTGTGGTGAATGAATGTTTGCAGCAGTTAAGGAAGCGAAAACAAATCTGGTTTTCCGATGATGAAATACCGGAGTCAGAAGAAGTCTCTAATTTCCCGGAAATAGCGATGGATGCTGAAATATATTTTAATCTGATTCAACAATTGCCCGAAAGCCAAAAAACTGTTTTTAATCTTTATGTAGTTGAAGGATATACTCATCTGGAAATAGCAGAAGCCCTGCAAATACCGGAAAATACTTCTCGCAGCTACCTAATGAGAGCCCGTAATGAATTGCAAAGAAAAATCAAAAAAATGTACGAAAATGAGTTACAATAAAATAGATCAGGATATCAGAGAGAAACTGGAAGAAATGAAAGAACTTCCGGGGAATGTTAACTGGAGCGTTGATAAAGGCTGGGAGCAGTATCAGCGCAAATACAGAACCCGTCAAAAAACGATTGTTTATTGGTTGTCTTCAGCAGCAGCTGTTTTTGTTCTTTTACTGGTTTTTTGGATAACAAGTTCTAAAGACCAAACGCTGCATATTTCAGCGGAGAATCAGAAGCAACAGATTTCATTAAAAGACGGGACAAAAATCTGGATTAATAAAAATTCAGAGGTTACATTAAACCTGGTAAAGAATATAATAATGCTTGAGGGTGAAGTTTATATTGAATTATCCGGAGAAAAGAAGTATCAAATTAAATCACCACATGGTAAATTTATTGCAAAAAACAGTCATTTTAACCTGGAGTCAGGAAAAGAAAAAAAAGCTGCGGAAATAACAGTATCGGAAGGAAAAGTGAAATTTTACTGGGAAGAAGGAGCAGGGATTGAAAAAACCATTAAAAAAGGAGAGCAAGCCAGGATCGTTCAGGATATAGCTGTAATTAAAACACCTGTGGAAGATAGGAACTACCTGGCCTGGAAAACCGAAACACTTCAATTTCAGAATACTCCTTTGTTTTTTGTAACTGATAAATTAGAGGAGCTAAATAATGTTCAAATAGAATTTGATAATAAAGAGATCAGGTACTGCAGAATGAGCAATAAATTCAAGTCAACTTCTGCAGAATCTGTGCTTAAGCAGATTCCTCAGCTTCTCAATTGTGAAGTTGAGCAATCAGGAAACAAGTATGTTATAAAAGGCCCCGGGTGTTGAAAAGGTTTTATTTATAAATTTCATTTCAAAGGTAAGGTTAGAATCGGGGAATATTAGAAAACACATAAGAAAAATAAAAAGTGCTTTTTACTGAATAATTCAAATCATCTTAAAATTAAATGTTATGAAGAAACTAATAATATTAACTATAGGAGTTTTTATGATCAGTGAGGTTTTCGCCCAGAATCCCTGTGATGCAAGACTATTCGATAAGCTGGAAAATAATAAGAATTATGGATTATTTTTGAAAGTATTTACAATAGATTCTGAGCTGCAAAGGCATGATACCATGAGTATGGTACTGAGAAATGATACCTACTACCGTTTCGTGTTTGCAAATTCTGAAAAATCTGAAGATCCAGTTGAAATAAACTATTTTATGTCTAAGAAAAATTATACTAAGAAACAACTGGATAACCAGGATTTTTCTGCTCAATCAAATGCAGTTTTATATGAATTGGAAAAAACTGAGCATGGTATTCTTATGATTCATGAAATTATTCAACCCGGAGAAGTGAGAGAGATTGATTATTTACCTCCAAAGACTGAAGTACACAATTTGTTTATTGATTTTAAAGGCAGGGGCAGGGGATGTATGCAGGCAGGTCTTTATTTTGTGAAAAAGATAAGTCCCTTTTAGCTTTAAGAAATTTTTTTGATTTTATCTTACTTTAGCATTCGAGTGCCTCTCACGTCTATGATTTCTATAAATTTTGTATTTTAGTTTACAAAATTTATAGAAATCGGAGGCATATTTTACCTTTACCCCAGCTCCTAAAGGGACGGGGCTGGTAAATTGACAGCTTCAAAATTTCATAAAGTAAAAATTTTAAATAAAATTAAATCAGGTTTCTAAGTATTCGGAAGGCCCTGGCTTTTAGCCTTATTAATACAGGTTAGTCCGGGGTTTTTCTGTAACAAAGAGACAATGATTTTTCTACAAATTTTTTTATTTTGAGAATATTCTCATTATTTTTGTCACTAAAAATTATATGCCAAGAAAAAGATTAAACAGAAGAGTGGTAGAACCACCAAATTTTAAGGGTTATAAGCCTTATGGCTCTCACACCAGGGAAAAAGAGCCGGTAGAACTTCTTTTTGAAGAGTATGAGACAATTAAACTTACAGATTATAAAGATATGACTCACCAGGAAGCTTGTAAGCGAATGGGAATTTCAAGGGCCACTTTTGCCCGTATATACGAGAATGCAAGGAGTAAAATTGCTAAAGCACTGGTTGAAGCACGGGAAATTGAAACAATTCCAGGAAAAGTTACTTTTGATGAGAGTTGGTTCTTATGTAACGATTGCTACAACCGTTTTACTCTTCAGCAACTGAAAAGCAGGGAGAATTGCCCGAGTTGTAGTTCAAGTGATTATAATCCGATTGCTTAATTTAATAGCATAATTCTTATGGAAATAAAACACGCAGGTTTAACAGTCCAGGAGCGGGATGTAGAAATCTTCTACCGCGGAGTAATGGGTTTTTTTATAGAAGGTTCTTTTAACCTTTCAGAAGAATTGGCAACAGATATTTTTGATATCAAAAGTTCTGTGGATGTTTACAATTTAAAAAAAGGACAGGTCATACTGGAATTATTTGTTTACAATGCGAAACATACTAAAAATGTTGGTTTTCAGCATTTGTGCCTGGTTCACTCTGAAGCTGAAGATATCTATAATAAAGCTAAAGAAAAAGGATACCGGACTTATCTTAAGCAAGGCAAAAACAAGAAAACATATTTCATAAAAGATCAGAACAACAACATTTTTGAACTAAAATCATAAAATTATGAGCAATCAAAATAAAGTAATGGAGAAAGTTGAATTACCTGGAGTAAAGAATGTTATCTTAATAGCCTCAGGAAAAGGCGGGGTGGGAAAATCAACTGTTGCCTCAAACCTGGCTATTTCTTTTGCACGCGAAGGCTACAGAACAGGTTTGCTTGATGCTGACTTGTATGGTCCTTCTGTTCCTATTCTTTTTGGCATCGAGAATGAAAGGCCCGGACTGAGGAAAGAGGAGGATACTGACATCATGATTCCCATAGAAAAATATGGTGTTAAGATCATGTCGATTGGTTTTCTAATGGAACAGAAAGATGCAGTAATATGGAGAGGACCGATGGCTTCAAATGCACTAACACAGCTATTAACTTTTACAGACTGGAACGATCTGGATTATTTGGTTATTGATATGCCTCCGGGAACGGGCGACATAAATATCACACTGGCACAAAAACTGAAGAATGCAATGGGTGTTGTGGTAATCACCCCTCAAAAACTTGCTTTCTCAGATGGACTGAAAGCTTCCAGTATGTTCAAAAACAAAGCCCTGAATATTCCTGTTTTAGGAGTTGTAGAAAATATGTCTTACTTTATTCCCGTAAAACATCCTGAAGAAAAATATTATGTTTTTGGCAATGGTGGAGGAGAAAAACTGGCAGAGAACCTTAAAGTTCCTTTGCTTGGTGAAATTCCACTTATCCAGGATGTAAGTGACAGTACAGACAAGGGTAAGAATATGTTTGATTCCGGCAATGAAATGTTTATAGAGGTGTTTAAAGATTTGTCTTTCACTATTAGAAAACAAATTGAGAATCATCAGCCTGTGGATGCGTAATATAGCACCCTGCATTGTTCGTTTTTATATAGAATGATGCAGGGGCTCTTTTTCTTATTTTGAAACAGAAAAATGATTGCATTATGGGTATTTTGAAAATAGATAATAATTGGGCAAAAGAATTGTTTCCCGGAGGAATACATTATCCTTCATCAACAGTAATCAGCGGAAGAGGAGGTTCAGGTAAACCTCTTGTGGAACTGGCATTTGTTGCAGAATGGGTTAAGCAGGGAGGTAAAACCATTGGAATTCCATTGCAATATCCAGACAGTAAATTTCTTAAAGAATCTATGCGAAAATTATACGATCTGGATTTAAATGATTATAAGCGAAAAAGTGTCTTTATTCAGTTTGATCCTGACTTAAAAAATATTCAGGATCTTAGTCAGGAAGAACTTGCCGTGAATCTGTTAATTCCGGATATGTGGGACAGGATGATTGAAAAGAGTCTGGACAAAATGAATGCAGACAAAGAAGAGGTGCTTATTTATGGTTCAGCATTGAATCTGTTGCTTTTTGCTCCTGCATATACTAGCTCTAGCGTGATAAAGATCTCTGAGTTGCTGAAAAATAATGCTGGTTTTACATATTTGTTTACAGTGAGTAATAATGTGATGGGCGAGAAGATAGCCAATTGGGAGGAGGCGGCTGATAATCTTTTCTTCACACTGATGGAAGAGAAGGAATTATATGTTTGTGCAGAGCGTATTAACCAGCAGGCTGTGCAGACAGAAAAATATCATATAGATATTCAGCCGGAAACACTGGATGAAATAAAAGAAATTGCTGAGAAAAACCGGAAAAAATTAATTCCGAAATTGAAAAAAATAAAATGACAAAAATCCGAAATTCATGATCGATCAGCTTAAAAAGATTTTCGGAGTGAAATGCACCGGGATTTCAATAAACGGGTTGTCTGAAAGGTTTTTAAATCACCCGGGTAAAAAGATGAAATTTTGCGAAGCAGTTCATCATTCTTTTGATTTGCCGCTGGAAATTACTGATAAGAATTTAGGTTGCCCCGGAGCAAGAAGAAGCATTGGTTTTGATAACCAGTCTGATGAACTGGTGAAAATGATTTCAGGAAATACAGGTATACCTGAAAATTATATCTCTGATTCTTTTAAAGATATCCCAATTATACAAACAAAAGTGAATAATTTAATTCTTGGGATACCAGAAGATATGGAAGAAGAAATAAAACCCGATGTTTTTATTATTTATACTATTCCTGAAAAAATTATGAAGTTTATTCATCAACTGGCAGGGTTGAAAATAAAGCCTTATTTACCGCCCTATTCATTAAATTCAATATGTGGAAATGTTTTTGCCAGGGCTTATCAGGATGAGAAAATCACCATTTCTTTTGGTTGCCCGGAGTCAAGAAATTTTGGGGGCGTTGAAAAAGAGGAGGTAGTTATAGGGCTTCCTGCCAGTTATGCCGAAAAATTTCTGAATAATGTCTCTATAAAAACGTAAGTTCGATATAAGTATAACAACTAAATTACAGGCATTCAGATACCCCTAGCCTTTAGGCTGGGGTTTGTCAGGTACGAGTTATGTTGATTTTTGAAAATTTTGTAAATTAAATTACAAAATTTTCAAAAATCTTTTTCCTAAGAGAACTGTAACCCCAACTTGAAAGTTTTTGATATCTGAATATCAGTAATATAAAGGGTGTTTTTGCTACATCGAATTCACGTTAAGTGCGATGCAATGATTAGAATCATAGGCTGGCATTCAGGCAGTCCTGGGTTTTAGGCTATGCTGTGCAAAAACAGGTTAGCTAAAAGTTGACTGTTAAATCGGAAACATGATAAAAGAAACTATTCATCCAAACCAAAGACTTTAGCCACTTCTTTTCGGTAGTTTTTCCCAATGGGTAGTTTTTCACCCATCAGTTCAATTTGGTTTCCTTCCAAAGCATCAATTTTTTTTATGGAAACAATGTAGGATTTATGGATGCGGATAAACTGTTCCGAGGGTAGCTTTTCCTCAAGCTCCTTCAATGAAGCCAGTGCGGTAATTTTTTTCTTATTTTCTGAATGGAAGGTCACATAAGCTTTCTGACCTTCAACATAAATCAGGTCTTCATAATTAATTTTATAAAATTTACGGTCTGCTCTTATAATCAAGTAGTTGTCTTTGAAATCGGTTTCCGTTTTGTTATCGTTTGAGTCTGGTTGCGTTTCTTTTTCCTGTATGTTTTTACTTACCTTGTTTACAGCTTTCAGAAACCTGTCAAAAGAAAAAGGTTTCAACAGGTAATCGGTTACCTCCAGTTCAAATCCTTCCAAAGCATATTCTTCATAAGCGGTGGTAAGAATTACATGAGGCTTTTTTTCCAGGCTTCGGAGAAAATCCAGTCCCGAGATGTCTGGCATCTGGATATCAAGGAAAAGCAGGTCGATTTTTCCGGTTTGTAATTCATCCATTGCTTTCAGAGGGGAATTATAATCTCCAATAAGCTGCAGATAAGGTATTTTGGCAATATAGTCCTTGATATATTTCCGGGCTAAATATTCATCGTCTATTATGGCGCATCTGATTTGCATCTTTCTCTGTTTTTTGAATCAGAAAAATTATTTTTGTTTGTTTATCTCCAGTTTGACCTTAAAGATAAGGTCTTTTTCTTCAATCTTCAAAGAATGTTTACCGGGATATAGCACCTCAAGCCTTTGCCTTACGTTTGAAATCCCCATTCCCCTTCCGGCTGAAGGTTTCCCTTCTTCAGGAATACTATTTTCTATGGAAAAAGATATTTTATCTGCTCCTGCAGTTAACTTAATATGAATCCAGGCCGGGGGAAATTCTTCTATCTTGCTGTATTTAAAAGCATTTTCAATAAATGGAATGAATAACATTGGGGAAATGGCACATTCAGGATCAACCCTTTCTTTATTAAAAGCAATGTTTTGCTCATGCTCTGATTTCATTCTTTGGAAAGAGATAAAATTTTCAACATAATTAATCTCATCCTTCAGCTTTACTGTGTCTTTACTGCAATCATAAAACACATAGCGCAGCATTTTAGAAAGTTGCAGCACACTTTCCGGGGCTTTTTCCGACTGTGTGTAGGTAAGTGAATAGATATTGTTTAAAGCATTAAAAATAAAGTGTGGGTTTATTTGTGCCTTGAGGAGCTTCAACTCAGTACCCAGTTTTTCTTCTTTTAGGTTTTTCTCACGGGTGGCCTGTTTTTTAATAGTTCCAGCCAGCAATATGGTAATACTGATAAAATGACTCATCAGGAAGATCAAGAAAGATCGCATAAGCGGAAAGATTAAAGGAATTTCTTTCGGGGGGCTGCTGATTCTGTGAGGAAAAATAAGAAAACGCTCTGCTGCCAGGTGTAAAATTGTTATGAGGGAGATAGAGAGAAAACTGAAAAGGATATAATTGATCTTTCTTCTTCTAAAGAAAAAAACAGGATATAAAAAATAGTCATTGATTAGAAAAACTGTAATAATTAAAAGGGCGGTGATAATACCCGAAAATAGAGCATACTTTAAAGGCAGCAGGTGATTGAGCGACAAGAAGATAATCAGGCTAATACCTATGGCTACCAGTCCTTTGTGTACAACAGATTGTATATTGATTTTAATCTTCATCGTTTATCTTCTTTTTATTTTAAGAGCCAAAAATATAACAAAATAAAATCCACAGGTATGTTATTAAACGAAAGAAACTGTTTTCTGAACCAAATGACTCAGGTGCTAAACAATCGTTTTTAATTCTTTTTATTGAAGTTTTTGAATCGTTCGTTTATAACCGCTAATATTTCGTTTAATAATTTTTTTTTGTTGTAATAATCAAATTAATCTTGCGTCCAATTGATAAAATGAAAAAAACATACATCATGAAAAAGAAAGTGTTATATTTTTTGGCTAGTTTCCTGGTACTCGCTCTTGCGGTAGGATTGACAAGTTTTTTTATGAAAAACCAGGAGGAACCAAGAAGGAGTATGAAGAACGAAAACTTACTTTCAGTGAAAGTAGATACGGTTTCTACCAGGAAGTTGCATCCTTCGGTAGAGTATGAAGGCCGGATTAGTTCTTACGAAACTGTTGCTCTGGCAGCAGAGGTAACCGGCCGGATTATGAAAGGAGAAGGCCCTTTTAAGGAGGGAGAAAGTTTTCAAAAAGGTGATTTATTAGTAAAAATATATAAAGAAGACGCACAGGCTGCAATGACTTCAGGGAAAAGTAATTTTCTCCGCACATTGTCTTCTATTTTGCCTGACTTGAAAGTAGATTTTCCGGACGAATATAAAAAATGGAAACATTATTTTAACAAAATTGATGTTCACCAGGAATTGCCTGAATTGCCAAAGATTGATTCTGAAAAAGAGCAGGTTTTTATGGCATCACAGGGTGTGTTGCCTGAGTATTATAATCTTCACCAACAGGAAATCAGGCTGAAGAAGTATAACCTTTATGCTCCTTTTGACGGGGCTTTTCAAAGAGTAAACAAACAGGTAGGAGCAATTGCCAGTCCTGGAGCTGCGCTTGCTACCATTGTACGAACCGATAAGCTGGAAGTGATTGTTCCCGTGCCTCCTGAAGATGCCAGATGGATAAGCCCCGGAGATAAAGTAAAATTAACCGGAAACAAAGGAATTGCCAGGAACGGAAATGTTACGCGGGTTGCTGACTTCCTTGATCCTTCAACTCAATCGGTGAATATTTATGTAAAATACATTCCTTCCGGCCCCAGGAGTTTTAAAGTAGGAGAATTCGTAAAGGCCAATTTTAAAATTTCCAGGACAGTAAGCGGATTTATGATACCCAGGGAAGCAGTTATGGATAACGAAGAGGTTTACACGGTAAAAGATAATCGTCTTAGAAAAAGATCAGTGAAAGTAATAAGAAAATTACAGGATAATGCAGTGATTTCCGGTCTTGAAAATGGTACACTTATAGTCAGTGAATCATTGGTTGATGTATCTGAAGGACAAAAGGTTGAAATAAGATAATTAATGAGTTTATCTGTATGGTTCAGGATAACTTGCGAAATCATTCTGTAGAATAGGATATTCTCTAAAAAGCTTCCTGAATTCATCATATAGTAACAAAAGAATTAGAAAAAATTTATGAAAAAGTTAGTCAGAACATTTGTCGAATATCCATTTTATGGCAAGATGGTAGTAGTGATATTCCTTGTATTAGGAGTATTGTCCTATATGAATATGAGAAAATCATCCTTCCCAATGGTGGAAACCAATACTATAAGCGTTATGGTTAGTTACCCTGGCGCCACTCCGCAACAAATGGATGAAGGAGTAACCACCCTGGTTGAAAATGCCATTCGGGGCCTGCCGGGCATTAAAGAATTTAGTTCACAATCAATGGAAAACATGTCCAGGGTTACAATAACAGCAAGATTTGGTTACGATATTGATGAATTGCTTATTGATGTAAAGAATGCAGTTGACGGTATATCTAATTTTCCCAGGGCTGCTGAAAAGCCAAGGGTGTCAAAAAGACGTTCAACTGCACCCGCTATGTTTCTTTCATTGGTTTCTAACAGTGATGACAGACTGGAAGTCAATGATATTGCCAACCGAATTGAAGATGATTTATTAGGTTCAGGTGAAATCTCACAGGTTGGGATATATGGTCTTCCGTCCAGCCGCATTGAGATGGCAATTACAATTGATGAAACACAATTGCGCCGATATAACCTAAGTTTTTCTGATGTAGAAAATGCTATAAGCAGCAACAACCTGGATATTCATGGAGGAACCATCCGTAACCCCAGGGAACAGATAAAGATTGTCAGCAGACAACGTTCTGTTAAGGCGGAAGATATTCGCAAAATTATTGTGCAAACAAATAAAGAAGGCCGGGTAATTAATTTAGGTGATATTGCAAAGGTTGAAAAACAGTTTGAAGAAGACCCAAGTGTGAGTTATGTAAAAGGAGAACTTAGTGCTACTGTCTTTATTCAGAAATTAAAAACTGAAGATCTGGAAGAGATTTCAGATTTTGTTAAGAAGTATATTGACGATTTTAATCAATCTCATGAGAAATTCCGTCTGGAGATTTTACATGATTTTAATGAAAATATTGACTCCCAGCTTTCTATATTGATAAGCAATGGTTTGTTGGGAATTTTCCTGGTTATCATTATGCTTACCCTGTTGCTCAACTTCAGGCTATCTCTTTGGGTAGCATGGGGTATACCGGCATCATTCCTGGGTATGTTTATTGTAGCATCTTCTTATGGAATAACGATTAATGTCATTTCACTTGTCGGCATGATACTAATTATTGGTATTCTGGTGGATGATGGCATTGTGATTGGTGAGAATATTTTTACGCATTTTGAAAGAGGGAAAAAACCAAGGCTTGCAGCCATTGACGGCACGGTTGAAGTCCTGCCTGCTGTCTTTGTTTCTATTTCCACAACCATGATTGCTTTTGCACCCTTATTCTTTGTGGAGGGTCACATGGAATTTTTATATGTACTTGCCTTTGTGGTTATTTTTGCATTGGCTTTTTCACTAATTGAGGCTTTGTTTGTTCTTCCTGCTCATGTGGGTAACCCGCGGGTACTTAAAGAAAGTAAGAGAAATCATAAAGCCAGCCGATATACGAACAAAATAATTCATCTGCTCAGGGAACGTCTATACATGCCGCTACTTAGAAGGATACTTTCTCACAAAGGTTTTATGCTATCCATTGTTACAGCTTTAATTATTCTTACGGGCGGGTTGATGGTTAGCGGAAAATTGCCGTTTACTTTTTTCCCACCTCAGCCGGCGGATATGTTTTCAATAGACCTGGCTTTGAAACCTGGTGTAAACAGAGACATTACAAAGGAGAAATTATTTTTTATAGAGGATAAGCTTTATGAAGTAAATGAAGAATTGATGGAAGAGCATGGAGATACAACATCTTATGTACATACTACTTCGGTTTACCTGGGTAGTTCTTTTGATGGTTCTGAATCGGGTACTCATGCAGGAATGATCCGCGTATTTTTAAATCCGCTGGAAGATACAGAGGTTTCTGACCAGACAATTAAAAGAGCTTTGAATAAGAAGATAGGAGAAATACCTTCGGCTTATAAATTTGCCATTGGTGCCTCTGGTCGTTTTGGGGCTCCTGTATCTATTAGTTTGCTGGGGTATGATATGGATGAACTCAGAAAAGCTCAGAATGAACTTGAGGAAGGTCTTGGAAATATGGATGCTTTGTTTAATATTACAAACAATGCACAACTGGGAAGCCAGGAAATTCGCCTGAAGCTTAAGCCTAAAGCCTATACATTGGGGTTAACACAAACTTCGCTGATGAATAAAGTGAGGAATGGATTTTATGGAGCACTTGCCCAGAGAATCCAGGATGGTAAAGATGAAATTTGGTTTTATGTCCGTTATCCACGCTCAAATCGTGAAACGATGGGACAGTTAGAAACAATGATGATTCAAACACCGGCAGGCGAATATCCTTTAACTACAGTAGCAGAAATATCAAAAGGCCGAAGTTTGAGCAGGATTAATGGTTATAATGGAAGAAGAGAAATACGGGTAGATGCTTATCTTAAAGACCAGGGTCAGGCTGTTCCTCCTATTCTTGATTATGTGGAAGAGAATATTTTGTCAGATATCATGAAAGAACATCCAGACCTGGATTATGTCTATCAGGGTCAGAGAAAAGATACCCAGCAGCAAATTGATAGTATGACGAAGTATTTTGGTATTGCATTTTTGATTATTGTAATTGTAATAATGGTTTACTTCAAATCTTTCCGTCAGGGTATGATTATTCTGCTCACCATCCCGCTTGGTTTTATGGGAGCCATCTGGGGACATGGTATTCATGGACAGGCCATATCGATGTTAAGTCTCTGGGGAATGGTGGCTCTGACAGGAACCATTATTAACGACTCGGTTGTGTTTATGGCGAAGTATAATCAAAATCTTGTACAGGGATCCCGGGTTTTTGATGCTGCTATTGAAGCAGCGAGGTCACGTTTTCGACCACTGTTTCTTACTACGGTAACTACTTTTGTTGGCCTGATGCCTTTGATTCTTGAAGGCAGTCCGGATGCCCAGTTTCTTGTTCCAATGGCAATATCGGTAGCTTATGGAATACTGTTTGGTTGTCTCTTCATATTATTAACATTGCCTATTATGATCGTAATGTTTAATAAGCTGCAGGTAAGACTAAAAATGTTGTTTGGTAAGAAAGATGCAACACCTGAATCAGTTGAAGCAGCTGTGATCAACCATCAGATTGATAAACGTCTGGAAAAAGAAATAAAAGCAGAAGAAGAGGAGAAAAGAAAAAAATATAATGAGTAATAATAAAAATACTTTAAATATGAGAATTTTATTAGGATTGGTTTTTGTGTGTATTACACTGAACCTTACTGCACAGGAAAAACAGGTTTTATCCCTGGAAGATGCAGTAAACAAAGCTCTTGAAAACAATTACGGGATCATAACCACAAAAAAGAATGAAAAAATTGCGGAAATGAATAATGCCTGGGGTAATGCAGGAGCTTTGCCTACTGTTCGGTTTGTTGGGAGTGGCAATACCTCTAAAACCTTTAATGAGGATGATAATTATACCAACCAGAACCTTAGCGGAACTGTTGAACTGAATCAAACATTATTCCGGGGATTTGGTATTCATATTCAAAAAGACCGGCTTGAAGAGCTGGAAAAGCTTTCAGAGGGAAATGTTTCGCTGGTAATTGAAAACACCATATACAATGTAATTTTAAGCTATTACAATATATTGCTTGCCAAAGAACAGGTGGGTATTTCAAAAACCAACATGCAATTGTCTAAAGACCGTTATCAAAGGGCAATGGAAAAGAAGGAGATAGGAGGTACCACAACTTATAATACCTTACAGGCTAAGAATGCCTTTCTGCAGGATAGCTCTGATTATCTTTCTGCTAAATCTTCTTATAACAATGCTGTGAGAGAACTAAATTACCTGATGGCTGCACCTATGGAGAGCAAATATGATTTTACTTCCGAGTTTTCTCCCGATACAACCAATTATGAGTTTGGAACGCTGGAGAAAAAGCTGTTGGAGAACAACAAGACTTTGAGAAACCAGTATATGAATTTAGAATTGGCTAAACTGGACGTAAAATCAGCCAAAAGCGCTTACTACCCAACCTTATCATTAAATGCATCAGGAGGATATAACAGTTCTGAAACCGATTATGAAACAATGGACCAGATGAACAGAAGCTCCGAGAATTTTAATACTTCTGTGGGGGTTTCTGTTTCTTATACCATTTATAACGGAAATAACAGAAAACGCGCACTGGAAGCGGCGAAAATTGAAAGGGAAATTTCTGAGATCGAAACAAAAGAGATGAAACAGGACCTGCGGAATCAACTTGCTCAGGAGTACGAACTTTATAATGTAAGGAAAGAACTCCTGGATGTGGCAAAGGAAAACCTGAAATCCGCTGAATTGAACCTCCAACTTTCCAGAGAGAAATTTCAAAATGGAACTATTAACTCCTTCAACTTTAGAGATGTTCAGCAATTATATCAAAATGCAGCTTATAATTATCAGCGGGCTGTTTTTAATGTGATTCAGAGCTATCATACCCTGCTGCGTCTGACAGGTGGTATTATCGAGGAGTATGAATGATGCTTTGATGATTCATCATTGGGCATATTTTGGATTGAAAGTCGTGTTGTGACAGGTAATGTTTATTAAATCAAATTCGTTAAAACTATTATGATAATTGCAAGAAGATTATCGTGTCCGTCAAATGAGCAAAATTTTATAATTAGAATGTGGATATAATTTCTGTTTTTTCTGTATCTTGTAAATAAGTTTAAGGAACATTAATTTCTCGAAAATGGCT
The DNA here is from genome assembly GCA_964461045.1 of uncultured Bacteroidales bacterium. Taxonomy (GTDB): domain Bacteria; phylum Bacteroidota; class Bacteroidia; order Bacteroidales; family UBA12077; genus JAGXLC01. The sequence continues at coordinate 17,213 of CAYWSJ010000054.1, forward strand.
ATTAATGTTGAAAGAAAAAGTATAAAATTTTTGCCCGATACAAAAAAGGTAATTGCTCGTGACTTCACTCTGAATACCATGCGTACCACAGAAATAGTTATGCGTGTTTATAATATGACAGATGAAGAGGCAGAAAGAACTATTAATCAAATTTTGAGAGATTTCTCAAAAAGACACAGAAACATAACCCGGATATTTACTAAACATTTCAATAAAGTCAAACATGTGCTTAAAGACATGGAAATTGAGGTTGATGATTTAACCGAGAGAAAAAAATTGCTTATTGGTTCTTATTTCACCATGGAATATTCTGTTGAATCTGCAGCTTTTTTTAATCCTTCAATAATAGAAGATCCTGACCAGTCGGGTTTAAACGATGATGAAAAGAGAATTATTGTTAGTTTTCGGGCAACCGGCGAAGGACACATCTCATCTCTTGTTTTTCGAAGAGGTATTATCGATAAAAAGAACAACCTGAAATTTCATCCTTCTGGTAAACTAATTGACGAAGCTGAGCGGGTAAAAAGATATAGATATAATAAAAAGTCATTTGAGAAGAAGCTCGAGGAAATGGATGTTCCCCGGAAACTATACAATTTGGTACTTGACAGGTTACCCGACAAATTTCTATACCCTGAGATACGGAAGATTGTTAAAGAAATACTGGAAAATAATTTGTTAACCATAGAAAAACAGAAAGTGCTACGGGAAATACTATGGCTGGCTGATTCCCACTATGAATTAAAATTTTCACTGGATACAGATATTTCCGAAAGAGCCATTTTCCCTATTGCGGAAACAGAGAAAAAAGGCATTGAAGATGCAAGATTTGTGAAATTCACAAATGATAAAGGCAATGTTGATTATTATGCAACTTATACTGCTTTTGACGGCTATACAATAATGCCCAAACTTCTTCATACTAAAGATTTTTATCATTTTAAGGTTATTCCATTGCATGGACAATATGCACAAGATAAAAATTTGGCCCTGTTTCCCAGGAAGATTAAAGGGAAGTATGCTATGCTTTCAAGGTATGATGGTCGGAATAATTATATTATGTATTCTAACCATATCAATATCTGGGAAGAGGCAAAAATTATCCAGGAACCTAAATATCCCTGGGAAGCGGTACAGGTAGGGAACGGCGGCTCGCCACTTGAAACAGAGAAAGGGTGGCTTATGATTACCCATGGAGTAGGACCTATGCGAAAATATTCACTGGGAGCATGCCTGCTCGACCTGGATAATCCTGAAACAGTTATCGGTCGGTTGAAAGAACCTCTATTAACACCTAATGAGCAGGAAAGAGAAGGATATGTGCCAAATGTTGTTTATACCTGTGGTGCCATGATTAACAAAAGAAGTCTTGTATTACCTTATGCCATGGCTGATTATGCAACCGGTTTTGCCATCATCAACCTGGATGAATTGCTGGATGAGCTACTTAATTCAAATGATTAATTCTGGTTAATCGGAAGCTTACGAAGGATGATTTCCTGCCTTTGGATTTAAATTATCCTGAAATACTTAGAAACCGTTTTGATTTTAATTTACATTAACAAGATAATCTTAACCAGCACAGTCTCTTTAGAGCGGTGATTCAAATGCCTCTTTCGTCTATGATTTCTATAGATTTTGTAAACTAAATTACAAAATTTATAGAAATCGGAGGTATGTTATAGTTTAACCTATCCACCGCCCTAAAGGACGGGGCTAGTGAAATACCATCTTCAGAATTTGGGAAAGTATAATTTTTTATAAAATTAAAACAGTTTCTTAATTTTTCTTAAAGAACAGAGTTTTTTATAAATTTTTAATAGTCAAACTTCTATCCCAGCGGATCACGGGGATGTTTAAGGCAAATATCAACGAGTTCTTCGATGTTGGCTTCTCCCATGCACATAACAGAATCAGCCGCACCCCAGTAAAGTTTTAATGTTCCGTCTGGTTCAGGAACAGCGCCACAGGTAAAAACCACGTTAGGTACATACCCGGTAGTTTCATAAATTTCTTCAGGCTCCAGAATCCATTCGTCGGCAACCCCTAATATTTTGGCCGGTTTTTTTAAATCGTGTAAAGCTACACCAAGTCTGTATATAGTACCGTTAATGGTTGGATAAGCGCCATGAAAAATATTGAGCCATCCTTTTTTTGTCTTAATGGGTGGTGCGCCTGGTCCCATTTTAAGTTCATCCCAATGGTAATGAACAGGGTTGAGTATCAACTCAGAATTGCCCCAATACCTTAAATCGGGCGAATAAGAAATCCAAATACCCCAGGGATTTATGTTAGGATGAGGTCGGTCAAGTCTGACATACAAATTATTAAATTTCTCAGGAAAGATAACCACGTTTCGGTAATCAGCCTGTGTGATAAGAGCAAAGCGTTCTATTGATTCAAAATCTTTTGTCTTTGCCAGGGCATTCCTGACGCCATAACGGGAGTAGACACTGTAAGTGATCAAATATTCATCTTCAAAATATGTAATACGAGGATCCTCCACACCGTATTCTTCGTATATGCCAAAGGGTCCCTCGGTGCCAGGAATAATAAAAGGCTTTTTGCGGGGAACAAAATGATAACCGTCCCTGCTTTCAGCGATTCCTATTATGCTTCTGCCATTCAGTATGTTAGACCGAAAAAGCATGATATACTTTTCCTTATATTTTGTAACACCGCTGTTGTATACTGTGCTGACCGGGTAAGGAATGTCATTCTTTGTTAGAATGGGATTGGCTTTGTAACGTTTGATAAGTTTTGTGTTCATCTTTCATTAAATATAAAATGTTCTTTTTCGTGTGCTTGCAATACAGTTAGGTGAGAAATCATGTAAGCTAAAGTACTTTCTGCACCTTCGTTCTTGTTTACGCCTTTGTAAGTTAATCCGTCGTAGCATCCGGCAGATTCATGATCATAAAGCGGAATCCTCATATCGTTCTCACCCAGATACCACAAATAACATTTGAATAGTGATTGAAGGTACTTTTTCTTATTGAAAACTTGAAAAGCCTGGTTGTAAAGTAGAACCATCGTCAAGGCTTCCGATGATTGCTGGTCATATTTTGGAAATTCACTATTAGCTGATAGCCATTTTTTGTTACCTACCGGTGTAAAATATCCTTCCCGGAAAATCCAGGCCTCCAAAAACGCTAAAGTTTGCATTGCGATTTGTAGAATTTCATCATCTTCAATAATGTCATAAGCATGTAATAAAGCAAGCGGTAAGATACCATTATCATAAGTCATCCTGGGTTCGAACCATTTCCAGTCTGCCCTGGCATTAGTTTGGAAATGGCCCATCAATTTCCCAACCATACTCTTCAGTACTTTAGACATTTCTTCTTTTTCAGAATATTCTTTTAAAAAGAAGCATATTCCTATTATTGTGTTTGCTAAACCTCTGACTGATTGAATGTATTCAAAATAAGAAGCAGATCTGAGTAAAATTTCTTTACCCGTTTGCTTGAAAGCGTCATTAGGCTTGTAGCGAACGAGGTGTCCAAGAGCCCAGATAGCCCTGCCAAATGAATCTTCGGTACCAAGTTCATCCTTGAATGTCTTGTCAAAACTGAGATAATTTCTGAAAGTGCCATCAGAATTCTGCATATATTGAATGTAGCTTAGGAATCGTGGAATTAAATCGAGTATTTTCCTGTCCTTTCTTTGCTTATAATACATAACAGTCATTAATAAAGCCCTGGAATTATCATTCAGGCTATATCCGTCTTTCAGGTTAGGAATCCCATACTTGGCGTGTCTAACAATTCCTGTATCATCTGTAAGTCTGTAAACATGATCAAGTTTAAGGGTGGGCATAACCGTTAAATCAATTGAAAATCTCCTGACTGACAGCGGTTCTTTATAGTTTTTGATGGTTTTTTTATACAACTGAATATACTGCTTGCCATTCTTCACCCATCTCATTTTGTGGCCATATTCCCAGGCTTTTGCACGAAACTTTTTTAACTTTTCAGGATGTTCTAGCAGATCATTCAGGGTTTTAGACAAGGCCCCATAATCTTTAAAATTAAAGAGAATACCTCTGCCTTTATCTAATAATTCTTTGGCATGCCAGTAGGGAGTTGAAATAACGCACGAACCGGCACCTACCGCATAAGCAAGCGTACCACTGGTGATTTGTTCTTCAGATAAATAAGGGGTTATGTAAATATCTGTTGCTGAGAGGTATTCAAGCAAAGATTGTTCGTTGACAAAACGATTGTGAAAATAAACATTATTTTCCAGTTGGTATTTTTTTACCAACAGTTTAAGATATTCCCGGTATTCTTCTCCTGAAATCTTCAAAATTGCCGGATGAGTACGCCCAAGGATGATATAAAGAAGATCAGGATGCTTTTTTTTAACAGCAGGGAGAGCATGTAAAACGGTCTCAATTCCTTTGTTTCTTCCAAGTAAACCAAATGTCATAAGCACAGGCCGGCTATTAAAACCCAGTTTTACTTTTATGCTTTTTGCTGATAGGTGCTTAAAATCCGGTACACCGTGTTCTATCAGTTCTATTTTATTCGTTGGGATTTTATAGATACGGTGCAGAAAATTAACAGCCAGATTGCTCATTACAATTACATGAGATGCTTTTTTACCAATTTCAGCAATAATGGATTTCTGGATATAGGATGGGTCTTTAAGCACAGTATGAAAACAAACTACTAAAGGAATTTTTAGCCTGTTTATTAGCGGGAGAATATACACTCCCATTTCACCTCCGTAAATACCAAATTCATGTTGCAACACACATAGGTTAGCACCGCTGAAGTTAATAAAATTTGCAGCATGTATATAATCTTTCTGATGATTACAACGGATAGTAAGTTTCACCTCACTGGGATATTCATAAACTGAATTTTCATCATTCATGGCGATAACAATAGTATCATCGCTATCTGAATTGCTTTTGTAATTAGATTTTATTGAATTTATGAGATTATTGGTAAATGTACCAATCCCACACTTCCTTGGCGGATAAGTGGCAATATAAACGACTTTCATAAAGAAATTGAATAATAAGTTAACTTTTCAAGTTACAAAAAAACAATGATATAGTCCATTGAATATAAGTAACCTGATCCAATTTTCTTGTCTTGACTCTTCTGTATTTAGAGACATACTTATTTTTTCCTTTTAGAAATGATTACTTTTTCGGAGGAAATAAAGTATGAAAATCTTTAAAGTCTGAAACCCTTACGATTTTAATATTTTTAATTACAGACCACAGGCTATAATTTAGTTAATTATATGCGATACACGCTTTGCATTAATATTTAGTCCTGTAAATATTGAAGTTATGGAAAATAATTTTATAGAGATTTAGAAAACAGTGATCGGGATATAATTTGTATGCATTTCATTGAGTTATAATTAATAAAGGTAATTGAAATCGTATTATGAAGTTTCTTTATGTTATTTTGTTTCTTTCTGGATGTTTTATAAGTTGCTCAACAAATGAGCAGGCAATTACCCCTTTAAAAACCCAGAAAGAAGAAACAGAAACGTTTTATGTAGCCAAACATGGCTGGCATACTGGTATTATAATAAAAAAGTCTTCTCTGG
>CAYWSJ010000055.1:0-22639 GCA_964461045.1 uncultured Bacteroidales bacterium
TTGATTGATTCGACTACTAACATATCAACTGGTATAAAATCAAAGGGGCAGGCCAATGATAAAAACCGCTTGGATTTAGTCATTATGCCAACCCTAGAATGTAATTTTGCCTGTGTATATTGTTATGAAAATAGTAAAAAAGGCATAATGACCCTAAACTCTGAAGAAATTATTAAGAAATGGTTGGCCAATAATGTGCCAAAATATAAATTTGTTATGTTGCATTGGTATGGGGGTGAACCTTTACTTGGCTTGAACCGCATATTAACTATAACTCAATTTTTTCAAAAAATAGCACAAGCCAATAATATAGAATATTCATTGCACATAACAACGAATGGGTACCTGCTAACGCATGAAAATTTAAAGAAGTTAAATTCAATTGGGATTTATGATTTTCAAATAACAGTCGATGGCAGTCGACAATATCATAATAAACTCAGAAAATTAAAAAATGGGGCGGGCACTTTTGACCGTTTATACGAAAATATTGTGGGGGCTTTGAATACGAGTGTGCGGAACAAGATTACTTTACGGGTAAACTTTAATCATGCCAACATTCATTCCATACCTGAATTATTGCATTATTTTCCCGACAATATCAGAAACAGATTAAGGGTAATATATGAACCAATATTTGGGTCCTGCAGCATTAGTGCAATATCTAATATTCCAACCAACGAGATGTCTGAGAAAATGGCAAGCTATTATAAACTTGCCGAGCAATTGGGTTATGATGTGGTGTTGAGTCAGGCATCTGTTTATACCGGAAAGCTTGTTTATTGTTATGCTGAACGGGAGAATCAAATAATTATTAATTATAACTTGGACTTGTATAAATGTAGTGTCAGCGATTTCGCGCCTGAGCAACGAGTTGGCTATTTAGATGGTGAAGGAAAGGTTGTTAAGAATACGCATGAATGGGAGAAATGGGTAGGGGGCAATCTTTTTGATGATCAGTGCTATAATTGTCTATATTTGCCTTTGTGCATGGGTGGGTGCCGTAAAAATCGCCTAAGAAAGAACGATAATGAAACCCCGTGTTCCTTAATCCCAACAAATGCATCATATGTATTAAAACAAATTGCATTGGACAGTTTTCCTGAAATTTTCAGAAAAGAATTGCTATCAAGCGATAATAATTTAAAGCTGAAAGGGGGTGAATAGAAGTGGAAATTATTGCAGAGCCGAAAGAGGAGAGAGAAATACTTGTCGCGGTGGATGAAGAAGCCAGTCCGGATGAAATCTACGAGGGCATTGTGGCAAACGCAGAATACTGTGTTGTTCACTTATGCGGTTGTAAATGATTATCGTCATTTCAAACTTTTTTTAACCTCAATAAAACATTTTATGATTTTATAGAGCCTCGTGGTTGTTGCTCACCCGAGGCTCTTTTGGGCAATCCTGGTAGAAAATTGCAAAAGTTCTTTGACCATGTGTTTTAATTTCCAGCTTATTTGACCTCTTTGATTGCAGGCGGTAGTGCAACATTTACCGCTTGAACGATTTTGTCGCAATGGCTCTTGCATTGGGTGCGAATCATAAAACGAGCGCCTCCTTCCTCTATCTCTATCTGCTTGAGCGCCCGGAGGACCTGCTTGATGTCCGACCATTCGAACTGGTGCCCGGCACTGGTCAGGCGTTGCTCCAACTCTTTTCTGAGCACAAGCTGCGGCATCCTTTCGGGCCTGGCGATGGTTCAGGCACACGATGTATCGCTTGCCGTTTTGGATGACCTCCTTTACCTTTAGTGATATCGAAAAAAGCCAGATCCAGGCCGGTGAACAAATGCCGATTGGCCGAAAAGATCATCTCTTCGATCAGCTCCTTGTTTCTGCGCGGAGAAAAAGGCGTTGCATGGGACTGATCGGAAAGCGCCTCGCCCAAAAAGGGCATGGCCCGGTAAAAGTGGTTCAATTTCAGTTCATCGATACCGTCAATTACATAATCCCGGCGCCCGTGCTGTCCATTATCTGCATCAATCCTTGGCGTCCGCCTTGGAAGTCGCCTTGTGGTTAAAAGTGCTTACCATCTTGATGACCGCTTTGATCAGAGCGGCGCTGTTCCCGTATTGACGCGATGTCCGTTGGATAAAACTAATCATTAACAGCTTAGTTTTTATTTTTGTAGGAAAATGTTAATTTTAACATATAAGGTTTTTTTTTAAACATTTATGCTTTACCTTATACTATATGCCTCGTTTATTCAGATACCAAATAGCCGAAGCGCAATACTGCTTTTATAACTTATTGGTTTTTCTATTTTATCAATACTTTTAGTGATGTCAAGCCGTACTGTGCCGTTTAAAAAAATCGGAATCATATCATCCGGGAAACCCCAATATCCTTTTTTTTGGCTCTCTCTTTTTTTCTAAATCATAACTATAAAATCAAGTTGTTGAATTTTTTGTCATTGCCTTTAAAAACAACATAAAAATTTTTTGAGTAGAGCAGGCTGCGGGTTCGGCATAATTAATGCATAGAATTTTATACAATTGTTAGAATAAGTCGAATTATGAAAAATATTTACCTGGACAACAATGCCACGACTCCTCTTCTACCGGAAGTCTTCCAAGAAATAGAGGAGTCGCTCAAAATTTTTGGCAATCCTTCGAGCCCGCATGCAATGGGAATATCTGCGCGAAAAAAAATGGAATCATCCCGGCAGGCAATAGCAGAATTCATCAATGCGGATCCGGCTGAAATTGTATTTACATCCGGCGGCACTGAAAGTATCGCAACCGCTTTAAATTGCGCAACATCAAAAATCTCCAAGAAAGTAATTATTACATCTGCTGTGGAGCATGCAGCCGTTTTGGAAGCCGTACAAAGATATGGGAAAATTGGCTTCCAAAGCCATTATATTGAGGTTGATAAAAACGGAAATTTGAATATAAACGATTTAAACCAAAAATTGAAAGACAACTCCGGTGCTTTTCTGTCAGTAATGTATGTAAACAACGAAACCGGGGTGATTTTCCCCATAAACAACATATCCGAGTATGCAAAACAATACGGCGCACTGGTACACGTGGATGCTGTCCAGGCAGCCGGCAAGATTCCCATTGATGTCAAAAAAATGAATTGTGATTATTTAAGCTTGTCTGTGCATAAGTTTCATGGCTTAAAAGGAACTGGTGTGTTATATATAAAAAAAAGAGCGCCTTATACTGCATTTATCCGCGGGCATCAGGAGAAATCCCGCAGAGGCGGGACTGAAAATGTGATAGGTATCGTTTCTCTGGGGGCAGCAGCCAGGGCGATACAATCTTCTTTTTTATCTGATACCGTGCGCATGAAAAAATTAAGAGATGCGTTTGAAAACTGGGTTTTAGGCAACTTCCCCAACGCTTTCATCAATGGCCGAAAAGCGGAAAGAGTTTGCAATACTTCCAGTATTACCTTGCCGGGAACAGATGCCGCCCTGCTGGTCGAGGATATGAGCCGACAGGGGCTGCATGTTTCCACAGGTGCGGCATGCACCACCGGCGGAAAGCCGTCCCATGTGCTGAAGGCCATGGGGATTACCGATGACCTTGTATCATCGTCGCTTCGCGTCAGTCTCAGCAAACAGACCACTGCCGATGAAATGGAAAGCGCTTTCACCATATTTTCCGATACTGTAAACAAAATAAAAATAAAACCGCACGCCGTAAGTTAAAAGGAGGCCCCAATCTATGGGATTTGAACTTTTTGATTATATCATGATCGCTGTATACTTGATATTATTACTGGTGGTTGCCGTTTTTACCCGGCGAATCAAAACTTTCCGGGATTTTGCCGTCGGCAACCGGAAATTGCCGTTTTCTCTTCTTTTTGCCAGTATTGCCGCCACATATGTCGGCCCTGGAGGAAGTATTGGTTTTACAGGCAAAGGGTTTGAAAATGGATTTCTGTTTTTCATGCTGGCCATGTTTTTCCCGGTGCAGTCGATCGTCACCGGCGTGTTTATCGCCCCCCGCATCCAGAACATGTCCAACTGCAGTTCTGTTGGTGATATCTTTGCCGAAAAATACGGAAAATTTGCAAAAATTTCCGCTGGTATTATTTCCACGGGACTGTGCTTGGGATTTGCCGCGATTATGGCCATGGTTGGCGGAAAGATGTTGTCCTCGTTTACCGGACTGCCCATGCTTTTTTCAGTTATAATTATTTCCGGAATAACAACCATTTATGTTTATACCGGAGGGCTACGGGCATCGGTGGCCACGGATGTGTTCCAGTTTTCCATTTTTGCTATTCTGGTGCCGGTTTTCTTTTTTCTTTCGCTGAAACACTATCCGGAGGGGGGAGCCGCCATCGCCGGTCAGGCCGCGAGCCTGACTCGTACAGGTATAGAGGCTTTCAGCGGCATTCAATTGGTTGGACTGGCCCTGACTTTTTACCTGGGAGAAATGCTGATTCCGCCGTATGTGAACCGGGCCTTATCAGCCAACACCGGCGGCGATTCCACCAAAAGCTTTGTCATGGCGGGTATTTTCGGGTTTGCCTGGCTGGCGGTTATTTTTGCCCTGGGCGTGATCGGCCGCGGTATTCTTTCCCCGGAAACCGTGCCGGATGATGTTTTCCTGACTCTGGGCAGCCAGGTTCTTCCCCAGGGGTTGTATGGCCTTCTGATTATCGCTATTCTCGGCATCATCATGTCAAGCCAGGACTCGGTCATTAACGCCGGCGCGACAACAGCGGTAAGAGACGTGGTCTATTTTTTCAACCTGGATCAAAAAAAGGAGTTGATGTGCGGCAAAATCCTGACCGTTATTATCGCTGTTATTGCCGGTATCCTGGCGCTTTATCTTCCTTCTATTATTGACTCGGTCCTGATTACTTATACGGTATGGGCGCCAACGGTGGCTATCCCTCTGGTGGTAGCATTATTTTTAAAAAAACGACAACCCTGGGCGGGCATTTTGTCCATTACAGCCGGAGGCGCAGGGGCGCTTTTCTGGGAATTTGGCTTAAAAGAGCCGCTATTGGGCATCCCCACTGTTCTGGCCGGATTGACTTTCTGCTTGCTGGGTTTTTTCATCGGCATCTTTATTCACAGGCGTAAGGAGGCGTAAATGTTATTTTTATTGATTATTATATGCTGCGCGATATTGTGCACCATAAGCGGAATTTATGCTTTTGCGGAGCTGTTCCGGTTTATCGCCAAAGGCGCGGGAACGGAGCAATAATCCATGCAATGGATCCTGATTCAACCGGACTATGAATACAATGTGGCCTTTCCCCTGACCCTGGCGCACGTGGCAACCTATCTGAAAACCCGAATGGAACAGGCTGTTTTTTGTTTTGATCTGAACCTGCAATCTTTTGACAGCATGATCCACGATATTCAGGCAAAAAACCTGAAACCGGATGTTTTCGGAATTAGCACCACCGCTATCACCAGGCAGCGAACTATAAACATCTGTCAAAAAGTTAAAGAATTATATCCTGATTCCAGAACAGTTGTCGGAGGGGCGGCCGCCCAAACCGAATACAGGCAGTTGCTGCAAAATCGTGAAGTTGATTTTTGTTTTATCAATGACATCGAGCAGACCAACACCGATCCCGGCGCTCTTACAACACCCCGGGATTTACGAAAATTGCCCGGCACGGCTTTCAGACACGAAAACCAGACTGTTACCAATGGAACCGTACCTTTGACTGAACTGGACAGCTTTCCTTTTCCAGACCGGAAACTGGATTTTATCCATATTGAAAACTACCGCCCTCCGGATGTGCTCAAGGAACAGCATCCGGCCACCCTGGTAACCAGCCGAGGCTGTCCGCACAACTGCACCTACTGTGCTTCGGCCAGGATATCCGGCCGCAAGGTCGTCTGGCGGTCGGCCGCATCCGTGATGGAAGAACTCGATTATTTGCGTGGCCTGGGCTACAACAGCTTTGTCTTTGAAGATTATGAGTTTCTTTTCAACATGCCGCGGGCAGAATTGATTTGCGAAAATTTGAAAAACCATTCCAGTCGATGGATACTCAAAACCCGGGTGGAAAAAATCAATGCCGATACCGCCAGAATGCTTGCGGAAAGCGGCTGCCTGGTGGTTTATATCGGAGTGGAAACCCTGACCCGGGAAGCGATTGAAAAGGCCAAAAAAGCCACCGTGAATGTGGAAAGCGTGAAAAAGGCCGTTCATCATTTAAAAACCAATGGCATCCGGGTCTGCGCCTCCATTCAGTTCGGTCTGCCCGGGGACACGGAAGATCAATTTATTGAGGGTACAGTGGGGTTTCTTGGATCTGTGCTGGATTCGGATCAGGATATGGTTCAACTCCATTTTACAACGCTTTTTCCCGGCACGGAATTGTATGATCAATATTTTCCGCAAGCCAGTTATGTCAACATTCACAATCATTTTGCCGGTGTTATTGCCCATGGCTTTGAAGGTTTTCTGATGCCGCAATTGTCTGAAGATGTGGTTCGGCAGGTCTATAGCCGGGCGCAGAAAATTCTCGGCCGGCTGTTGACGGAAAAAGCCATATGGTTTTCCCATTAGAAAGGCAACAAGAATGAAAAAAACAATTTTTCCGGATTCCATTGAAGAATTAATTCAGAGCGTCTGTCAATATGCAGCCACAGCAAAACCGAAATCAGTGGCTGTTCAGGCCGGACATTTTCTGCTTTATTATGACCATACCGAAGACCAGCTTCTGCCCTGCATCCGGCAGGAGTTAACGGGACCCCGGTTTGACCATGTAGGGGAGACTGCCGGGGAATTCCCGCTGCTGACCTGGCAACTGGGGCTGGAGTTGATGGACATGCTTGAGGCCGAACAGAAATCCATGCTGAGCGTGGTCAATGACTGGCAGTATCTGCCGGCGGAAGCTGACCGCACTGATTTTTATAAAAATCACCCGGACCTGTTTGCAAGTTATCAAAAATTATTGGACGAACATAAAAAGATCTATCTACTGACGTCCAAACTTCTCGACAAAAAAACCAGAACAGGGGTTTGGTTTTCCGAGGTCTCCCTGCGCAACCAATTTAACCGGATCATCGCAAAAAAGTTAAAAAATGGGGAGCTAAAAGGAGAAAAATATATTATCCAGAAAGACAACGGCAATCATCTGACCTGTTCCCTGGTTGATGCCATTGGCCAAGAGCAGCAGATATACTGCGCGGGCAAAAGGGGAAACTGTACCCATGAGCTGGCAGAGATGAACCGGCAGGTCCTGGATCTTGGAAAATTTGACCTGTTTATTAACTTTTATCCCCTGGTGTGCAAAAGCTATGTCCAGACCGGCACAGACTGGGCATACGAGCTTTTTTTGGACAATCAGTACACCATTAATATCGGGATGCCGTCCACCTCGGTTTATTCTAAAAAAGATCTACTGCAAAATTGTGAAATTACGTTCCACGGAGGATAAAAAAAAACCATGGTTTCGCAGGACAACCAAAATCCTAATGCTGCGGTTTATGATGAGTTTGTCAAAATACGAAATCTGCTGGATCCAAATTTCTACGCAAACCAGATCCAGGGCGCTCTCCGGATAAAGGAGTGTATTGATGTCATTGACAACTTCAGTTCCAATGCCAAGATCAAACACGTTTTGTCTTTAGGATGCGGCACCGGAGAAATTGAAATGCTCCTGGCTTTCATGCTGCCGGAAATTAAATCAATTCACTGCGTGGATGACAGCGAGGAGTCGCTAAATAAAATCGTTTTTTATAAAAATTTGAATCAATTAACAATTGAAGTAATCGGCAATTTTTCCGATGGCTTTCAGATCAAGATTGGAGATGGACAGTCGATACAAGACTATAACTTTCTACAAAAAATTGCAGAATGGCAACTTAACGAAACCATAAATCATTTAGATGTAACAGATACCCAAGACGAAAAGGTAGCTGAGCTAAAAAGACTGATGCAAGAAGAACAACAAAAAGAGGAAAAAGATGAGCAGCAAGATACTGTAGCCGATAATGACCCGGCTTCATTACTCCAAGAATATATGATTTTAAAGTTTAACCGGTTTGCTGAAAATTTAAAGAAAAAGTGTCAGGAAGAAAATGCATCGATTGATCAATTTTTTGAAGAACCAACAAACATAAAAGAGATTGATTTGGAGCACTCTCTATTGCTAATTGCCGGTCATACCATCCCCCATTTTTTGAACTGGGATATGATGAAAGGCACTATTATTAAGGATAAGCTGCCCAAGTATTTCCTGCTGGATTTCCATGAAAATTTTGACACGGCCCTCGACGCCCTCAGAAAAAACGATTCTTTTGGTTACCACTTTTTGATTAAAAACCAGTGCCTTCAAACAGATAAATGTAGAGCAACAGAAAAATGCGTTTATGGCCTGCTGACAAAAAGAATATCAAACAACACAGAACACATTCACAGAGGGATCGGATTTACCAATTATAAAAACAACAATTGTGAATTAATAACAAATAAAGAAGGTCCCAAAACTGAGGATAATAACTATTTCTTACCTGTTTGCACAACCCAATTAAACAAAAAATCAGGAGAATTTATAAAAGATTGCGTGGATATGGGATATATTGCAATCCAAGAATTTGATTATATAAATGGTTACGGCCATATGAACGCCACCTTAATGATTCGCACGTTGCAAGATGCGAAAGTAGCCAATGACGCCTATCGAAAGCACCTTGGCCAATTGATCAAGGACAATTTATTTGAAGATAAAAGCACTGAGCGACTAAAAGAAGACGTTGCCAGCGCCTTTTCTTTTTTTGAAAAAATACTCATTGGCGCTATCAAGCCCTTTGACAGTTACCTGACTTTTGCTGAATATATTCGAATGGTTGAACGTATGCCGTCGATCATTAATACAGATAACTACGGAAAGAGATCTGTGCAAATATATTGCAACCAGTGTAAAGATGCACAAAAACCGGGAAATAACGCATTTCAAACCCGCAAAGAGATGCTTCTTACTCCCTTTGACTATATGCAAACATACTACCCCACCGCCGATGGCCTTTATTTTTCCCTGCTGGCGGAACCGGGGTGTGGCTTCATCGTCCCTCCCGCATTGATTCCCGAGAAAAAATATAATATGTGCAAAATCGATTTTGAATTTTGGAAGATCGAAAAAATTTTGATGCTGCACAATGATAATTTTTTTAGTCCATCGCAATCGTTGCAGCAGAAATGCTTGGAGGTGTTCGGTCAATTTACTATTGCGGAGGGTTCAAAAAAAGAAGACAAAGAAGACAGGGTTAAGATCAAGGAGGAAAGCCTATTATGTATTCCAGTTTATTATGGTGGTTTGCCTCTGATATTTGTCCTTGCCAGCCCCAAAAATATAAATCTGCTGACAACCTCAAAAGATATGGTTGAAGAGCTCTGCCGCAATCTGGGGCAAAACATAAGAAAATATATTACAACCGATCTATCCTTGGGAAAACTTTTCTTTGAGCTTGCAAAAGCAATCGATACTACAGATTATAAAGAAGAAGAGCTAACTGCTCTTGTTGAAAAACTACTTGAAAATGCCAAATCCAAACCATGGAAAAACTGGCTTGACACCTTTCCTGAAATTGATATCCGGCACAAGAAGAATGTCCAGGAAGAACATGATAATCTGAAAAAAATTGTTGCTGATCAAGTAAAAAACCTGAAAAGGGATGCGCGCTGGAATATTTCACATATTTTTAATAACAATGAATTTTTCAAAAATGACGGTCAGACAGATAACCATACGGGATACAATTTAGATCCCCAAAATGGCCATCCTCCGAAATGTGAACCTATAAGAAAGAGTATAATAAACGAGATACTAACAGAGACCGCAACAGACAATACCGCAAAAAAAATTAGCGAACAGATAAAAAAATGGACGTTAAACAAATTAGAGGAGATAAAAACAAATAACAGTGACGCTTCAAAATCTTTTAAATTGCTGAAAGCATTTTTCTGTCGTCAGAAGGACCAATCTTATTTCAGATTTTCCATTAAGGAGATAGAAGCGATTATAGCAATACTTTTTCCGTGTTTCACCTTTAATAATCAGATTGATTCGGGAGGATTTAACGAAAACGCCCGGTTGGCAGTAATGCCCCATGCAACAATATGGCGTGATGACATTATGCGTTTTTTCTGTTTGCTTTTTAGATTTTCCGCCAAAACTACTGCGTATAAAAATTCTGCTCGAAAAATTTCGTTAACACAAACCCCTGAGGAAGTTCAACCTAGTCAAAATATAACTACCTTTATATTATTTTTTGAATTTCCAACAATCACAAAAAAGTCCGACGGCGGAGATGAACAAGAATTAATTTTTTCTTATTACAAAAGATTACTACCCAACACGAGCAAAGCAACAGAAGAAACGATAAACGAAATAAAGAATTTTTACTTAAAATGGAAGATTGAATATACAATAACATCATCAGATGAATCAGATGAATCTGACAAATATCTTGATGGTAAATTAATAGATGATTTCTGGATAGAATGTGGAGGGGGCGACAATGTCAAATAACATTATTTATTGTTATTATGATAAGGCCGGTAATCGAAGTTATCCCACCGGTGCTTACGATTTATCCCAATGCAATGATGAAGATTGCTTACAAAAAATTATCCGATCATGCCTTCTTTTATTTATTCATCATACTGATTATACGCAAACTCCAGCCAAGACTTTGCGAGATTGTATAAAAACGTATATTCAACCTAAAACAGTGATATTATTTATATCAGGAGAGGGTTTAAAGGATAAAGAGGATAAATTGCGTAAAGAAATCAACATACCATTTGTGTTTTCCTATGTTATACCACATCAATCTGACGTGGAAGCAACGATAGGCGGATACTTGCGATATGTATCACAAGAGCTGAAAGAAAAAGAGCCCGATGTTATCAGCCCTCAGGCGTATTATAATAATAACAACCAGTGCCTTGCATTTGAAAAATTGTTGCAGGCCGCATTGATCAGTGCCGGCATGATTCCGGAAAATTTGAACAACAGGTTAAAAAAAGAAAATTTTCAGATCAGCAGTGAGGATATGAAATCATTCTGGCAGCCGGTTTCTGAAATTTTTTATAAGAATAAAGGGGATCTGAAAAAGTTTTTTGCAGGAAACCAGAAAAAGCAGGAACTAATAAAATGCGCGGAAGCATTGGGGCGTTGGTGGGCTAATAGACCCGAAGAAAATCCTTTAGCAGATTTTATTTTAGAAAATAAAGAAATTTTCGAACCCTATGTTAAGAAATGGAACCACAAAACATAAGCTGAAAACTTTAGGGGCTATTGTTTTTCATGAACAAACAGTGGCAAACGGACCGGGAACGCTTAAACCACGACATCTTGTGCAATCAATTGCGCACAGAGCTTCTGAGGTTATGCAGGAACCCTCATTCGGAGGCCGTTGTCAGGCTGGCTTCCTGGCCTTCGCACAAAGATGAATACCTGGCGCTTTTTGACCATGCCGCCGAGGCGCTGTCTCCCAGGTATCTGATGGAGCTGGATTTGTTCAACTGCTGGACCCGGGAACAGAAACAATATTTTGGTGAAAAATTTCATGAGCTTTTTTTAATTACATCGAACATTGAAACAAAAACAACCCATTTAAAAAGCCTGCTCAGCGATTGTATCGATACGTTGCACCGCTTTCTGGCTGTTCCGTCCGAACAACGCACCGTTCAGATGGTTAAAGAAATACAGCAAAAACTGGATTATTTCAGTGAAAAAATATCAGAGCTGCCAACACCTTCTTGTGGAATTTGAAATTGAAAATTCAAGATCCATATAATTTGCCTCGCATATTGATAATTGACGATCAATTCGGTCGTTGTGATCTGGGCGAGGCCTTCCGGGACTTTGTGGATGCGAAAATATTTTCCGCCTACCAAGCCGATCGAAGAAATTTGTGCCTCAATTTCGGGTTGCTGGAAGAAAATGAGTACCACCTGGCGAAAAATAAAGCCGGTGAACCAATCGCTGTTGCAACCTTTTGCCCGGGGCAAAAATGGAATCAAAGCACCACACGCATCGAGAACGATCTTGCAAGTGTTATTCGATATGTGCAGCAGGGATGGCCTTTTGCGGATGGCTCCCGTTGGTCGCTGGTTCTTCTGGACCTGGCCTTTGTTTATGGCAAACTGGACATTTTCGGTGACCCGCAGGAGCGTTCTTTGTTCGGACGGGATGTGATTTTGCCGGAACTGAAAAGCCAATTTGGTGCGGACCTGCCCATTGTCGTTCTTTCCTCTACCCCCAAGGAGATAAACAACCCCGCTGTCCGGCAGGGCGGGGCGTTGGATTTTATTCAGAGAATCCCGGGGGCTGGCGCCCCCGCCAATGAATCAGAAGAAACATTGAAAAAAATGTTGTTTTTTCACGGCCTGCTGCAGGATTCAACCGGAAAGATCGCCGGCAAATCCTTGCCAACGCTGAAAATGCTGCGGCAGGCACGGCGGGCCGCAGCGGCCGGAAAGACCATTCTGCTTTATGGTGAAACGGGAACGGGTAAAAACCTGCTGGCTGAATACATTCATCAACAATCAGAGCGCCGCGACAAGCCCCTGGAAGTGTTTAATGCTTCCATGCGCCCGCCTCACTTACAGGAAGATGAGCTGTTCGGTCACTGGAAAGGCGCTTTTACCGGAGCGGAAAAAAGCGAGCCAGGGGTGTGGGAGCGGGCCAACGGCGGGGTGGTATTTATCGATGAAGTAGCCAGTCTTGATGCCGGCGTGCAGTTAAAGCTGATGGAACCTATAGAGTCCCGGCGGATCAAACGAATGGGACACCCACCGGAGGGCAAAGGCGCTATTGATATTGATGTGATGGCCATACTGGCAACCAATCGGGACCCGGAGGCATTGCGGCAATCCGGTTTCCTGAAGCATGATTTCTTAAACCGGATCAACGCCAATGTTCTTCACCTGCCGCCGCTAAGGGAAAAAAAAGAGGATATCCCTTACCTGGTAACGGCGCTTACCAAAGCAGAAAATCCCGGCTGGCAGGGCCGGATTTATCAAGCGGCCATGGACAAGCTTTGGGAATATTCCTGGGCGGAAGGCAATGTCCGGGAGCTGCGCAATGTGCTTGTTTCTGCCTTTTTAAACAATCCCGACCAGGATATCACCGCTGATGATATCAATATTTCCTCCTCACAAGCTGTGCCGGCGGAAGCTAACTTGATATCAAATGAAACCGGGCTTTTATGGGAAGAATTTCTCGATTTGCTGAAAGTATCTCCGGACACGCTGACCATTAAAGAACGCCAGGCATACCAGCAGAAATATCACGAGGCTTTTGCCGATCTGATGGCCCATATTCTGTCCTGGAGTCTGAAATTAAATGAGAATGTGAGCAATACGGCCAGATTCCTGTCCGGATGCTCGGAAAAGGAAATGGATGCCAGCGCCGCCAGGCAGTTTATAAAAAAATATCTTAAGCTGGACACCAAAGGCAAAAGAATAGTAAAAAAATTCGCCCTATATCCGGAAGCTGAATTGTCAACGATCAAAAAGATCATTGAAGATGCCTGAAAACCAAGAATCAAAACACGACGAAATGTGTATATGGGTTGATGCGTCAAACTCAGCGCCGATTGCTGGCGCAATAGTAGAAAACATCAAATCCCTGTCAAAGAGCTGCTTTGGTGCTGGGTGTAAAGTCCAGAGCATAAGCGATGAAAACAAAAATAATTTCCAAGCGTTTGCTTGTGAAAATCGCATTGACCTGCTGATTCAGCATATAGAATGGTCTGATTTTATTGACGCTTCCAACAATCGCTTTTCGTTTAATGACGGAAAAAGAACTCCCGGCCATCCCCTGTTTTACCGTTACTCCTATCATGATCCGGCTATTAAAAACGATAAAGAAGATAATAAAGATAAGAAATACAGTAAGTTTTGTTTTCCTATATTATATCTTACAGATTTTGCGCTGGAAGAAAAACAACAGCCGGATATCGCCTTTCTGGACAGCTCCATCTGGCATCGGGCTTTATGTATGGCGGACCCCTTGTTTATCGTTAAGCTTTCCGACAGGCTGAATAATTTTCAACAATGGCACAGCCAGGCGCTTTACGAGCGCCTGGTAAGCATAGAGATTCTTGATTACCACATCCGCATGCTGCAGGAGCAGCGACTTCCATTCAAAGCCGGCCACGGGTTTATTAATCTTTGTTCGTGGTCCCGGGAAAGCAAACGGGAAGAAGAGTTTCACGAAGCGTTAAACACCAGCCCCCAAATATTACCGCGGCGATTTTTGCTGGTGGATGATTATGCGGCAACACCGTTGCGAAAATATCCCCCTGAGCAAGAAAACAGCCCAAAGACATCGTCCTTCTCACCAACTCCGAATGAACCAAGAAAAATAAACAAGAATAAAATTACAAACTCTTCCAAAACCGATTTTGTCTGGCAGGCTTTAGAAAATATTTATGGTCGGCAGTATATTGAAGAGATTGAATTGCTTTGTGTAACGGATATTAACACGGCCAAAACGCTCGATTTTGCACAATATGATGTTATTTTACTGGATTATTTACTGGGGCCGGGAACGGGGGAAAGGGGTAGTGAGTTGATTCGGCATATCATTGGTCAGGTTGCCGAAAATAAACAAAAACCACCTCTGCTGGACAAATACTGGATATTTTCTATTTCCGCGTTTCCATCGGCCATTCAAGCAGAAATCGCCAGCGGCAAATTACCGCCATTTGAAAAATTATATTTTTTACATCCAGGCGCAGATCCGATCAACACGCCGGGATTATTTGAAAAATGTTTGCTTGAGTTCTTGAGGTATCAGCAGGAAGAGGCCTGTTTTAAAAATGAAAATATTTTAAATTTGTATGTTGAGAACTACCTGAAGAAAAATAGTGAAGACAAAAAACCTGTTAACCAAAAAATCAGGGAAACGTATCAAGACTTGGTGTCATTGCTCAATACCATTGAAATGCTCCGGCAGACTCAAGAAACAAGCCTGTTTGCCCAAAAATCTTTGGGCAGCCATCCAATTCATCAAGACAAGGACCTCCTGGAAGATTTTCATCATCTGATTTTTCGCATCGCCCATGAAACCCTGCGGAGCTGGGATAAAATGTGGGATGAATATCTGACGATCAAGGAAAGGCTGAATTCAAAAAATGCTGAAGTCGACCTTACAGATATTCGGGATTATATCATTGGACTTCAACAAGCGGCGTGTAAATAATGCGGGGAAGATTTTTCTGTATAGATAAAAGTTCGCTTCAGGATGAGGGGCAGGTTATTTTCCGATATTTGCCTGTTTGTGATTATTCTGACGCAGAAAATCGGCATCCGGTTTATCTGACAATCAAACCCTATGCGGTTGACTTTTTTTTCCATGGAAAGAATGTCTCCGGCGCGCAAGACGCCTCCGGTAATCATATCGTCAATACCTGCATCATGCGGCTGCCGTTGTCAATGAATCTTGCTGTTAAGGATAATCTTAGCTTCACTCTGCGAAAGGTATACCAGGATGATTATAAAATAAAACAAAAGCAGATTAAGCTAACAAAGAACAAAGCCCAGGCCTACTGGAATTTAGATATCTTCCATCACGATGCCTTCAATCACCAGGAAGACGATATTACACTTTCGCTCCGAAATTTGCTCCTAGATTTTCTTTTTGATATGGAGCACAGCAGTGTCTTTGAAGCAAGCCCCTCTTATGAAATTGCGGAAGTCCATCTGAAGGAAAATTTTTTCTTAAGCGCTATCGCCGCCAAAGCTTCTTATTATTATTTACGAAAAATGTATGAAATAGCAGATAAAAAAGGCGGCGCCGATAACAGTTCGGAAAAGAGGATTTATGCCTTCCAAATGAAGGATGCCGAAATTCAGTGGCTAAACACCATCCGTGATGTTAGGGCCAGAGAATTATTTGGAGAAGGTTGCGGATGGTTTAAAACAGTTGAAGAAGAGTACAAGCCTGTCCTCTTTAATTTTGAAGGAAGAAAATGGCGAAGGCATCTGTACCCCATAACTCCCAAGAACCACGATAATTCTATCGATGGTGCAAAAAAGAATTTTCTCCGCAGGGTAAAAGCGAAGCTAAGAAATGAAAAACCACAATATGGGAATGAAGAGGATATAGAAAATTTGCGCATCCTCAGGGAATCAGCGCGATGGTTTTTACGAAGATATGATCCCCGAAGCGGCATGAAAGCTTTATGGCAATACAAAAAATGCAAAAACAATGAAGCCAGAATAATAATATTCGGGGTGGCGGTGTTAATACTTTTTTTTCTTATCGGACTAAATTGGGGAGCCCTGATAAAAGAAAACCAAGTATGGCCGTCAATATTTGTTTATGCCCTTATTTCGATATGTTTCCTGCCGTTGGCAATTATTGTTGTTTTCCGAAAGCTATCAGTCATCTTAACTGTATTCGGCATTTTAATGCCACGCCTGATTATGGCAACCGCTTCGGCGTGGCTTGTTTTTATCAGCACGGAAGAATTATGGAAAGTTTCTTTGGACCAGACTTTAAATCTGACAGATTTAATGCCGGCCATTTTGTTACTAGTTCCTGTTGTGGTCTTCATGGCTATTGAAATCCGTAATATTGCAACGGAAATTAGCGGCTGCCAACTCGCTGCTCGCCTTACTTCTGTTTTGCTTATCGGCTTTCTTTATTCGGTAATTATTGGTGCTTTTTTTATAGGTGTTGGCGGTGAAAAAATGCTTACCCGAAGCGGCTATCTCAGTGAGGCCGTTCAATCTTTTTCAAAATCCGATAAATTCGAAATTACCGGACAACTGAAGGAAGCTGTTCAACAGAATAAAAAATTAACCGACAGTGCACTTTATGAGCGGCTGAAGGATGTTCGCTATAATCTTTTTGGCCATAAGATTAATCTGAAATACGAAATTCCTTTTTTCTCAAAAGAAAAAACCCTCGATTTTTTTCCAGGGATGCTTCTTTACAGAGCTATTTTTGCCCTTTTCTTCGGTATTTTTATTCAACTGATATTTGAAGACAAGCCCATTACCGAGCCGTTGTAAAGGTAGGGTGTTCTTTTATCGTTTAAGGAGGATTAAAGTATTGCCCTGTTTTATTAACTTTCGTGCTCTACTTTGTGTCACGGGCTTTGCCATATCGGCTGCAGACAAGTCTCTAAATTCCTTTTTTACGTTTTCCAATGGCGCAAACAGGCTCCGGTAGAATAAGTTTTAAGTCTTTCAAAATGTTGTGAATATCCGGGGTGGGCTCATTGCGGCAGTAGAAGCTGTGATGTCAGCAACTGGGCAGAAGATGTCCGGGATATCTGGGAAGTCTGGCAGGAAAATTAAAGCACATTGATAAGTTATCTATGTATGATCAGTCTGACATAAAACTGTAGCTTAAATTTAATGCAATTTATAATGCTTTTTTTTAATAGGCATTGTATTTTTCTATTTTGCAAGGGGATGTCACAATTAATCTAAAATTTCGTTTGGTCTCCAATTTTCCTGAATTTCTTCCTCCAGCTCCTTGCGTGGCCGTCCATATAATTGGCGGGACTTTTTCTGTATATCTTTTTTGCGTTTTTCGGCAGGCCTATATTCCGGCAGTACAGTTTTAATATTAAATGGTGCGCTTACAGAGCCGTCGATCAGCAGTCTGAGATAAGCTTCATAATTGGACAACCCCATTAAATCTGCCGGGGAGACAAGCCGACTCAATTCGTTGCTTATAACCTCAGCATCATCAAAACCGACTCGAAGGGAGACCAGTGTGCCAACGTTGCCAAGAATTCCCTCTTGAATCATTTTATAAAGCTGTGAAATATACTGGTTGGTAAGGGTTAGGGAAAGCCGATATTTTCGGGATTCCGATAGTATAGAGGCGAAGGTAGGCGTGGCCAGGTTCTGAAATTCATCCACATAAAGGAAAAAATCCCGTAAACCATTAGTTGTTGAACCATCTCGTCGCAAAGCCCCTGTAAACAGTTTACCGATTAAAATCATGCCTAAGAAATGGCTGTTGGTTTGTCCTAATTGCCCTTTGCTTAAATTGACCAGGAAAATTTTTCCGTCATCCATTAGGTCCTTGAAGTTTAGCGCGGATTGTCGCTGGCCGAATATGCCCCGGACTAAGTCGTTATAAATAAAGCGGGAGAGCTTTGAGGTGATATAGGGGGCAATGTTTTTCAGTGAAGCATCGCTAAAGACTTGCTCGGCTTCTTCTTTCCAGAAATTGACCACATAGGGGTTTTGGCATTTTTTAATCAACTGCCGTCGAAATTTTTCGTTTTGAAACATTTTAGGCACGTCAAGGATCGAAGGGCGATAATCTTCAGGTTGTTCAAGGAGCAGCAACAGGGCGTTTCTCATGTACATTTCAAACATGGGGCCGCCGGTTTCTCGTAAATTATAAAGGGTATCAAAAATTTCAATCAAGTAATTGACAGAAAAATCCTTTTCAAAAGCATCCGTGACGTGCAGGGGATTCAAGCCGATGGGGTATTCCCGGTCGGTGGGATCAAACAGAACCACATCGTCAAGCCGGTGCCTTGGTATGGTCTTTAATATATCATCGATTAAGTTCTCGTGCGGATCGATAACACCAACGCCGTGGCCGTTTTCAATGTCTTGCATAATCATGTGGTAAAACAGAGTGGATTTTCCGGTACCGGTCTGGCCGATAACATAGGCGTGCCGCCGGCGGTCCGGGGTATTGAAATAAACCTGACGCTTTCTGTTCATGTAGAAATGGTTGCCGATATGCAAACCGGATGACGGCATATCAGAAGGCGCCATTTTGGGATGGTGTTGATATGTATTGATTCCGGGATATTCAGCTGACTTTGGAAAAGGGAGCCGAAAGGCTGCAGTTGATTGGCTGATATCAAACAAGTAGCGCCAATGCCTTAATTGAGGTGGTGCCTGAGAAGGAATCCATATCTCAAAGTCCATGTTTTTTAAATTCGCCCGTGCAATAGAGAGCTGTTTTTTAGTGGCGGGGATATGCCAGTCATAGCCGCCGGCAAATCTGTCAGGATTTCCTTTTTGGAAAAACAGTTTGGGGTGGCCTGTATGTTCCGTAAATGATGCACCGCAGGTGTTTATTAATTCAGGCGACAAGGGCGCATTGGAGGCGAGTTGAACCTTCTTTAAAAATGCGGCATCCTGAAGGCTGGTAAGCATGTCCGAACAGTTTTCATAAAGCCTGGCAGCTTGTTTGTTTAAAAAAGGCCTAAGTGTATCAACTTCGTTGATATTCGTGCTTCCCAAACTGATCTGTGAATATTTTTCACAACTGGAAATGTGATTTTCCATTTCTTTTTCATCCGTCTCGGTCAGGCCGTAAGGGCGCAGGCATATGCTGACAATACAGGGGTTATGCTGCATAAATAATGCGCTGCAAAGACGCTCCCGGTTATCCAGGGGAAGCAGAAATGGAAATACATGATAGATTTGTGCATCATTTTGCTCTTTGGGATTATTACCCTGTATTTTAGTGCCAAATCCGATTGCTTTATTGGCGGTCTTACGGATGGTGTCCAGCGGGACGATGTCTTCCCTGCGAACGATTTCCGCGATATGGTTAAATTCAAAGGGGAAGATTAAGTATTTAAGTCTTGGCTTGTCATTTATTGCTGTAAATTCGTGAATGGGGAAATTGACATCCATAAGATTAAGTATGCACGCTGAAAATCTTTCGGTAGCTTCCTTAGGGGTTTCTTCCTCTCCAGGTTTAAATTGTACCAAAAAATAGACGTGTATTTTATAGGGATTCGCTGGATCATAAAAATATCGAAGTTCAATTGAGAATTCTTCCGACAGTTCATGAAGGCTGTGGGCAAAATCCATTTGCTGGGAAATCATTTTGGAAGCGAATTTCTCCGGGTCTGAACTCTCAGTAGCCGGCATGACCTGCAATCCGGTCAGCTCAATGCCGAAAATAATACTTCCGGATTTTTTAATTGTCTGAATGGTGGTCATAAAGCAGGCCCTTTCTTTAGAAGTATTTTGGCAATCGAATAAAAAATTTGCCGAATCAGGTGGTTAAAGATTAAATCTGTACAAATAAATATAAGCAAATGTATTTGAATCAGATGTTATATTTATCTTTTTATCTCGTCTTATCATTAATAAGAGCCCAATGCAATTTTTCCGTGTTTTCAACAAAACGGATTTGTAAATTAGAAGCTCTAATATTGAAAATTATATTATTTTTTCCTAAACTTCCATAGGAGTAATCATGAATGCAATCGTACAGGTGCTTCCTTCGTTCTTTTTGAAAACATTTCCGAATTTAAACGAAAAGACTTGTCGGCAATTGTCCGAAGATTGAAGGAATAAAAAGCGGCGAGATAAAGTTCCACGAAATACAGGTGTTAAAGGAGAAGCAGATGAACCCGTTAGATATGATTATTGTCGTAATTTTGGGGTATTTTGGCACGATCAGTTTCTTCCGCGGATTTGTAAAAGAAGCCTTTGCATTGGGAGGGTTGGGGTTAGGTATTATCCTCGCAAATGTGTTTTATTCGATGCTGGGCGACATACTTTTAAAATTCGTGGATTTTCCATCCCCTGCTATAGCAAATATCATGGGTTATTTGATTATTTTTATTGCTGTGGCTATTGCCATGTATGTCCTGGGTTTCTTAGCTGAAAAATTTGTCAAGCTGGTATTGTTGAAATGGCTGGATCGGTCACTGGGTTTCGTTTTGGGGTTTATCAAGGGGTTTCTGATCGTTGCTGTATTATCATTGGTCGTAGGCATTGTAATGCCTCGAAAGGCCACATTCATACAAGAATCTGTATTGCTGCCCTATATTGAATCCTCTTATGTTTTTTTCCCGGATCATTTGCTTTCGATTATCAAGGAAAAAAAGAATGAATTTGAAATATATTTAGAAAAGCAGACTAAACCAAAATCAGATGAAAATAAATCTGAAAATCCCTCTAAACAGAAAAAGGAAGAATCTCAAGAATCAAAGGAAAAAACTGCTTCCGAAGCTTTATAGGTAAAAAAACCGCTCGGAGTTTTGATTCATGCGCACAAATGATCTTGAAGCTCAATCTCAACTACTGATTGAAGTAAATAACCTCACTGTCTGCCGCGGTACGCAGGTTCTCTTTGATCGCGTGTCTTTTGAGCTAAATGCCGGTGATCGCATGGCCGTGATTGGAGGAAGTGGGTCTGGAAAATCAAGTTTGTTTAAGGTGTTATTGGGAGGCGCGAGACACCCGGGTTTGGGTTTTACATTTTTGCAATGGCACCAAAATATATTTGTCAGTTTGGAGCAGAATGGTGGGGGAAACGGTTTAAGAGGTAAACTGTTTAATAGAATTAAAAAAAATCGTTTTGTAGAACTGGTTGCGGAGTCACTCTACATTTTAGAGGGGAATATTTGCTTGCAAGGTATCGATTGCAATAGAAAAAGGGCGTGGCAAAACTGGTTAACCATTAATTCCGGTGTCCTTTTTCAAACCGAGGCACTTTTTGAGGGTTGCAGCGTTCGTTACAATCTGAGTTATCCTCTTAAATATTCTGCGGGATCAAGCGGCGTTTTGAGTAAAGAGCAACTTGATGCCAATTTATATGAACTCCTTCGGGATGTACAACTTTTAAACGGAAGCAAGGAAGATATACAAGGGCTGCTGAACCGCGATATTGATGATCTCAGCGGGGGGCAACGGAAAAGGATTGCATTGGCTCGTGCTTTGGCCAATCATCCTGCCCTTTTACTGTTAGATGAGCCTTCCAGCGGATTGGATGGCAAAACAGCCAAAGCAATTGCAAAAACTTTGCATCGATTATGCAGCCAGCAAGGCACAACCGTCGTTTGCGTCACCCATGACCTGGATTTTGCCAAAAAATTGGGTTGTAATAAAGTTGCTGAGATCGATGAGAAAGAAAGTTCAATTGTTATTAATGAATTTGACAGTATTGGAAAGACCTATCATGGTTCTCCGGCCCTTTTAGATAGTTCGAGCCATTATATCCGGCATTGCCTTTTGTACTTGTCAGCCCTGTGGGCGCGTTTAATGGAAATCTTTATAAATGGCGGAAAATTATGCATACCGGTGGCATTAATAGCCGGTGCCGGACTGGTTGTTCAAGCCATTGCTGGCCCGCGGCTTATCGAGCATTTTATGGTTCAAGGGGTTGTCGCCGGCGTTTTTTTCGGAATGGGGACCATAATGCCTGCGTTGCTGGTCATCGGTTTATGTGGGGGCGGCATAACAGGTGAAAGCGCTCAGAAAAAACATACCGATCAAATAGAATATCTCCGTATAATAGGTGTCCGGCCAGCATTGCTTTATGGTGTCCCGATTGTCACGGCAATGACAATTGTTCTTCCTTTTTTGGTCTGGATATCGGAATTTTTTATGTTGGGTGGCGGGAAAATGACTTTATTGGGTTTTCCCCATCAGACGGCAATAACAGCTGAAAAATTTTGGTTTGAGGCTTGGCGCCTTGTAGATGTGGAGATGTTGGCCCATAGCGGTATAAAAGGACTGAGTCATGGCGCAATTATTGGTTTGGTGTCAATTTGGTTCGGCTTTCATGCCCGTTCCGGCGAATCCGGCTTGCGAAACGCTATTGCCGCATGCGTTATTTTTTCGTCGCTGTTTGTCATTTGTGCTGATGTTTTCTGGTCTTGGCTCTGGGCGGGGCGCTGGTAGGACGTGCCCTTTCGGCAAGCGTGCATGAAAAAAATTTTAAGCTGGGGTACTGTCGGT
>CAYWSJ010000056.1:0-21724 GCA_964461045.1 uncultured Bacteroidales bacterium
GGAAATGAATATAAAACCTTTTTGACTGCTCAACTAAAAAAGGCTGAAGAGATTGTTAAGAAATATCCTTATGTTAATATTGAGAAGGAAAAAAAGTTTTTTCAAAATCAATTGGAAGAAAATTTTGGAAGCTAACTTCCATGATAGCACAAGGACCTGTGCATTTGTTTCACAGGTCCTAGAAGTATATTCTCGTTTACACTATTAATCTCTCTTAATTACAAGGCGCTTATTGATTGTTTGATTATCAACGGTTTCAATCTTCAAAATATATATTCCTTCTGCATATTGATCTGTATTGACAATAGCCTCAGCAGACCGAACCTCTTTTACTGTGATAATTTGACCCTGTAAGTTCAACAAGGTAATATTTTTTATAGATTTATCGCACTCGATCGCAACTTGATCATTTGCAGGGTTTGGATAAATTTGAACTTCATCTGCACCTGTAAATTTATTAGAAGAAGGAGTCCCTGTACCTGTTATAGAATATGCTTTTATACACATATCAACTTCATAAGAAGTGCCTGTTCCAACAGCTGTCCAGCTCCCATCTCCTCCTGAAGTACTCAGCCAGTACTTTCCTGATTCAATTGTTGCATTTGTAAGATAACCTGAATAGTTTGTTTCCACAGGTACAGGATGACTGCCACCGTTTTCATATTTAACTTTCACATAAAAATCATCACCACTGCTTATATTAAAAGAAGAAGACAAATCCAATGTATAATAACCAGGTTTAGTACATGATTTAGATGCTGTAGCTAATTGATTTGACAAAGATCCACTGCTATAATCATCATAAACAGTAACCGTTAAGTTAACTCCTGCACCAACGGCATAAGTTCCTATTTTAGAAACTGTGTAATTATCATCAGCAGTAAATTTTACCAGACCATAATCAGTTCCGCCATCACTGTATCCATAGCTGGATACCCATCCATAATCATCATAACCAAAAATATGTCTTTGTGAATCATAATCTATACTTTGAGTAAAACAGGCTACAAAATCATTCGCTTCAACGTCATCATAAGACAAATAAAAATAACCGGATTCTCCCCAATAGGAACCCCAGCTGTTTTTTATTATCCAGGCACCATCATTTGAACTTGCAGTAGATTTATTGTCGTCCCATCCTACTATAGTTACGGCATGTCCGCCTCCCCCATCGGATCCATCACCGGGCCCGTCGTAATAATAGGTATAGTCTCCGGAATTATAAGCACTGCTCAGCCAGTACATACTTGTATAGAGTGCACCATGATCGAGTATGGCCTGCTTTATGTCTGTCTCATTAGTGGGAATAAAAATAGCTTCTGTTACATACCTCACGGGTGTTAAACCACTGCTGCATGAACTATCAGAATCTGCCTGATACGGATCATCTGCTTCGGTCACAGGGCCAATTCCTTTAGCCATATAAGCTGTTGACATATAAAAATTTCCACCATTACAATGACCAAATTCAAAATCATTATTACAGGTGTGTAAATTCTGTTCTGAAAGATCGTATGTTCCATAACCATCTATCTTCCATACAGATTCAATATTAGCCATTGTGGCAAAGGTCCAGCATGAACCACAATTACCCTGATTTTTAACACTTGTAAGTCCTCCTTCATCTCTTAGATCATATGAAGGATCAAAACTCTTGTTTTTTACTTCAGAACCTGGTTTGTAATTACTAAAATCAGGCTTTACCGGTAAAGGGATTCTCCCTAAATGATGAGCATGACTGTCCGTACTTACCTTCCCATTCCTAATATTAGAAATATAATCCAGAAATTCAGGGTTCATTGGTGCTTGTGAGGGTAACTCCTGCGAAAACGAAAATTTTACGAGCAGGAAAAAACTAAACAAAAAAACAATTTTTCTCATAGCCTACTAAGTTTGGATAAAACAAAAACTAATTTTTATAACGTCTCTTAAGAGAATCAAGTTACAAAAATTAGTCCAATTTCAACCAGATTTTTTATAAGAGAATAGATCATGGCTGGAAGATTTTATGATTATCTCCCTAAAACTAGTCAAGCTTTAGCACAGCCATAAATGCCGATTGAGGCACTTCTACGTCTCCCACTTGCCGCATTCGTTTTTTCCCTTTCTTCTGTTTTTCCAGCAATTTCCTTTTTCGGGTAATGTCGCCACCATAACATTTGGCAGTTACATCTTTCCTAAGAGCCTTCACTGTTTCACGGGAAATAATTTTAGCACCGATAGCAGCTTGTATAGCAATATCAAATTGCTGGCGGGGAATCAATTCCTTCAATTTCTCACAAATCCTTCTTCCAAAAGAATAGGCATGGTCTCTGTGTATCAATGTTGAAAGAGCGTCAACTGGTTTTTTATTGATCATAATATCCAGCTTGACCAACTTAGCCTCTTTATAGCCAGTCTGAAAATAATCAAAGGAAGCATACCCTTTTGAGATACTTTTCAGCTTATCATAGAAATCGAAAACGATTTCTGCCAGCGGCATTTCAAAAGTCACCTCTACCCTGTTGTTAGGCAGAAAAACCTGGTTTTTTAGGGTTCCTCTTTTCTCAAGGCAGAGCGTCATGATAGAGCCAATAAAATCAGAAACTGATATAATCTGTGCATTAATATAAGGTTCCTCAATACGGTCAATAAATTTTTCTTCGGGTAAACCGGAAGGATTATGCACCTCTTTTTTTTCTCCATCGTGGGTATAGACATGATATGAAACATTTGGAACAGTTGTTATCACATCCATATCAAACTCACGATCCAGTCGTTCCTGCACAATTTCCATGTGCAGTAATCCAAGGAAACCACATCGAAAGCCAAAACCAAGAGCAACAGAAGATTCTGGTTCAAAAGTCAGTGAAGCATCATTTAGCTGTAGCTTCTCAAGGGAAATTCTTAATTCTTCGTAATCATCAGCATCCACCGGATAAATTCCAGCAAAAACCATGGGTTTAACATCTTCAAAACCTGATACTGCTTTGTCGCAGGGTTTATCAAACTGAGTAATTGTATCACCCACTTTTACTTCAGCCGAAGTTTTAATTCCTGAAATAATATAACCAACATCACCTGCTTTCAAATCTTTCCTGGGCTCTTTCTGTAATCTGAGCACCCCTATTTCATCGGCATAGTAATCTTTTCCTGTATTTACAAATTTTACATGATCGCCTTTCCTTAATCTTCCGTTAAATATTCTGAAATATGCTTCAATCCCGCGATAAGAATTAAACACAGAATCAAATATCATGGCCTGTAAAGGTTCATTTTCATCTCCTACTGGCTGTGGTACCTTTTCAATGATTGTATTTAAAATTCTTTCTACTCCCTCACCCGTTTTTCCACTGGCCTCAACTATTTCTTCTCTGCCACATCCAATTAATTCCACAATCTGATCTTTCACTTCATCAGGTTTGGCAGCTTCCAGATCAATCTTATTCATCACCGGAATAATCTCCAGATTGTGATCAATCGCCATATAAACATTACTAATCGTCTGTGCCTGAACCCCCTGCACTGCATCAACGACTAACAGTGCACCTTCGCAGGCTGCAATTGAACGGGAGACCTCATAAGAAAAATCCACATGACCGGGAGTATCAATTAGGTTAAGATAATACTTTTCATCATTATAGAGATATTCCATTAGAATGGCATGACTTTTAATCGTAATACCTCTCTCCCTTTCTAACTCCATATCATCAAGCATCTGATCCTGGTATTCTCTTTCTGTCACAGATTTGGTGAGCTGTAGCAACCTGTCTGCCAAGGTACTTTTACCATGATCGATATGTGCCAGTATGCAAAAATTCCTGTTATTCTTCATTCTTCAGTTCCTTTATCTTTTCTCTTTTCTCGTTCCTCTCAAAATTTGGCCGTAAAGATACTTATTATTCAAAAATATGAAGAATAAATTTTCAAATATTGAGAAAGTGTTTTGATTTTATTTAAAAATTTTACTTTACCAAATTTTGAAGAAGCTATTTAACTAGTATAATATTCCCCCGCTTTCTATGAATTTTGTATTTTAATTTTCAAAATTTATAGAAATTACAGACGTGATAAGAATTTAAAAACATACCTTGAAAGAACAGGTTTATGCATTATATAAAAATATTTTTATTAAGGCAAGACAGATCAAAACAGTAAAGTGTCTTCCTGTAAATGGTTTACTCCTGGTGAACGTGTTTTAATAAAGTTTGCCCGCGATTCTTCTTATTAATCAGCTTTTGTAAAGCTTCATCCAATTCATCTAGCTTTATTTCATTTGTCATAAATGATGTATCCACCTTCCATGCAGCTGTCAGTCTTTCCCAAACTTCTTTTTTTATTTTATAGGGACACCTGGCTGCATCAACTCCCAACAGGCTTACGGCATTTAAAATGAAGGGATAAACCGTCATTTCCAGTTTTGGTGAGAATATGTTTCCGCATGAAGTTACATTTCCACCATATTCGCAGGATTTCAGGGCAGTGGCCAACACATTTCCACCAACTACATCGATGGCCCCGGCCCATTGTGGTTTTCTGAGAGCTTTACCTGACTGATCATCGGTAACAGATTTATCAACATGCTTGTCTGCACCCAGTTTTTCTATAAATTCAGAAGAATCTTCTTTATTCGAGGTTGCTGCAATAACTTCAAAACCCAGTTTCTTTAAAATTAATACAGCCATACTTCCTACACCTCCTGCTGCCCCTGTAACCAGAACCGGACCAAGTTCAGGGATCTGACCAGCCTGAAGCAATCGAAAGACAGACAGACCTGCTGTAAAACCGGTTCCACCAATCATCATGCTTTCTTTAAGCGTTAAAGCTTCGGGAAGTGGGAATAACCATGAACCAGGCACACGAATAAACTCACCAAAACCTCCGTCGGTATTCATCCCGAGATCATTCCCTGAAACAATAACCTGGGTTCCTTTTGCATGATTTCCTGTTTTATCCTCGACCACTATTCCGGCAGCATCAATTCCGGGTGTATGCGGGAATTTCCTGGTAACACCTTTATTTCCTGTTGCCGAGAGTGCATCTTTATAATTCAGTGCGGAGTATTTAACCCTCACTAATACATCATTTTCAGGTAATTCGCTTGTCGAACGCTCAACAATTTTTCGTTCATAGGTTCCGTCTTCTTTTTCAAAAACCCGGTATGCTCTGAATTTTTTATTTTCCATGTCTGTTTTGTTTTTGGATATCACAATTTAAGACAAAAATGGTTCACAACAAAAAGCCGTCCTTGCTAAAAGACGGCTTTATGATTTATATAATTCTTTCCGTTTATTTCAGACCTCTGTTCTCAAGCAGAGCGTCAATTTTTGGTTTTCTTCCGCGGAACTTCACATAAAGTTCCATAGAATTAGTTGTCCCGTCTTTAGCCAGTAAGTGTCTGAATTTTTCAGCAGTTTCCTGGTCATAAATACCATTCTTCTCAAATGCTTCGAAAGCATCATTATCGAGAACAGCTGACCACAGATAACTGTAATATCCTGCTGCATAACCTCCGGTAATGTGACTGAAATAAGTACTGTGATACCTTGGTTCAATTTCAGGTATTAATCCCAGTTCTTCCAGGTAATTCTTTTCAAATTTCATCACGTTTAAATCCTTTGGCTTTTCAATTGTATGATAAGCCATATCAAGGAATGAAGCGGCCAGGTATTCAACATTGGAAAAACCCTGGTTAAAATAACTACTTTTTTCAATTTTACTGATTAATTCATCCGGAATGGTTTCACCGCTTTCATAATGAACAGCATACTCTTTCAATACTTTAGGATGAGTTGACCAGTGTTCCATAATTTGAGAGGGCAATTCAACAAAATCTCTTGGAATCGAAGTTCTTGGATATTCATTTTCTGCAAATAATCCATCAAGAGCATGCCCAAACTCATGGAAAAGCGTTTCAACCTCGTCAAGGCTAAGCAGGGCAGGCTTATCTTCTGTAGGAGTGGTGAAGTTTGTAACAACCGTTTTTACAGGTTTAATCTCTTTTCCTTCC
The DNA here is from genome assembly GCA_964461045.1 of uncultured Bacteroidales bacterium. GTDB lineage: Bacteria > Bacteroidota > Bacteroidia > Bacteroidales > UBA12077 > JAGXLC01. The sequence continues at coordinate 5,990 of CAYWSJ010000056.1, forward strand.
TGAGAAACTTTATGTGTCCTGTAGCTTCCACACCATGCACCTCCGTTCTTACTACTACGTGGATGAAAATCCATATAAAGCACACCAACGTGTTCTCCATCAGCTTCTTTTACTTCAAAGGCGCGTGCATCCGGATGAGGTGTTGGAATATCCTTGATCTCAGTAAAAGTGATTCCATATAATTTATTGGCTACATCAAATGCTCCTTGTCGAACATTATCAAGTTTAAAGTAGGGTCTTAATTCACTATCATCCAGGTCATATTTTTGTTTACGTAACTTTTCAGCATAATACCACCAATCCCAGCTCTTCAGATCAAAATCTTTTCCTTCTTTGTTGATTATTTGCTGCATTTGCTTTCTCTCTTCTTTAGCAACCGGCAGAGCTGCATCCCAGACTTTGTTAAGCAAATCCATTACATTTCCTGGTTCTTTAGCCATACGGGTTTCAAGTTCATAATCTGCATAAGTTTCATATCCCAGCAGGTGAGCTTTTTTTACTCTGAGCTTAACAATTTCTGATAAAATTTCTTTATTGTCATACTCATTGTCATTGTTTCCTCTGTTCAAATAAGCCTTATATAGTTTTTCTCTGAGGTCTCTGTTTTCTGCAGATTGAAGGAAAGGAATCATACTGGGTTTATGAGTTGTAAAAACCCATTTGCCTTCGTGTCCTCGTTTTTTAGCTGTTTCGGCTGCCGTTTGAACTACTGATTCGGGAAGACCTGCCAGGTTCTTTTTATCTTCAATAACCAACTCAAAGTTATTAGTCTCTTTGAGTTCGTTTCTTTCAAACTCTAAAGAAAGCGAAGATAACTTCTGGTTAATTTCTTTAAGTTTTTCTTTGTCCTCATCATTAAGATTGGCTCCATTTCGTATGAAGCTTTTATAGAGATCTTCCAGTAAAAAGGCTTCTTCAGATGACAAATCAAGGTCATCTTTTTCCTCATAAACAGTTTTAATTCTCTTAAACAGTTCGGGATTCAGCTTTATCTCATCTCTGTGTGCTGATAATTTGGGTGAGATTTTCTGAGCAATGTTCTGAAGTTCATCACTTGTATTTGCGCTTAATAAGCCATAGAAAACATAAGTGACCTTATCCATTAACTTTCCACTGTATACCATTTCTCCAACAGTATTGTCAAATGTAGGGTCTTCAGGATTATTCACAATAGCTTCAATCTCGGACTTGTGTTCTTTCATAGCTTTCTCAAAAGCCGGTATAAAATGCTTGTTTTCGATTTTATCAAATGGAGGCACTTTAAAAGGGGTTTCATACTCTTCGAAAAAGGGATTTCCGCCTTTTTCTTCCTTTTGTTTTGAACATGCTCCCATAATTAAACCAATTGATAATAAGATTAATAAATACTTTTTCACTTTATCTGATTTTTAAGGGTTAAACAATAATTTTTTAACGTTTGAAATTTATAAAAATTCTTAATTAAGATGATTAAACTAACAAATAGTTTAAAAAAATTCATAACACCAGTCATAAGTTTAACCTGAATTCAATTCAGCAAAGAACCCCTTAGTTTATTGAAATTCAATTAAGAGCCTCTCAGGATCAAGATTTCTTCTAAAAATGAATTCTCAAACTGGTTAAAGAAGAACTAATACTCTTTCAATTCGTGATTGAAATATTGAAATTCAAGGGTACGTCCTTCCGGATCTTTTGCAAAAAACTGGTAGATATTAAACTTTTCATTCATCCTGGGCTCTGCAACAGCAATATCTTTAAGTTTTTTATACATAGAATCTACTTGTTCTTTTTCAGGATAAAAAAAGGTGATGATTCCATTGGTATCAATTTTCTCTTCTGATTTACAAAAGCCCAACAGTTGATTTCCATGCTTCAGTATCTGGCAGGCTCCCTGGTCCAGCCAAAGATCACATTTTATTTTGGTGATATAAAAATCCGTTACTTCGTTTAAATGTTGAGTTGAAAAAAATACAATACCACCGGGATGGTTTTGTTTTTTGTTCTCTTGTGTTGTCATATTATCATTTTTAGTTTTATCACTACATCCAGCCGTCAGAATCAAAAATAACATTAATAAATGAATACAGTTTTTATTCATAAGCCCTTTAGTTTTTCATAAAATTAATAATTTTTGACGTTTCTAAAAACTCAATTAAACTATTTGTTTTACCAGAGTCTAATTAACTACTTCGATTAAAACCTTATTGGTGAAAATGCAGATGAATCTAAAATATCCAATTTTGAATTTAATACTTTTGTCTTAATATTAAAACCCAAAAACTCATGAAAAAATTCACCCTGTTTTTGACCTGTATCATTATTTCAGGCAATTTAGCAGCCCAAAAAAAATTAGAACAAGCGCCTCTGAACCCGGAATTCAAAAAATATCAGAAAAACCCTGATAATTATAAAAATGAGAGATTAGGTTATATTCCACCACCTTATCGCATGAATTTCGATAATTTCAGGAATTTAAAAAAGACCAATAATGAGAATAAATCTCTGCCCTCAATTTACGACCTTAGAGCAGAGAATGCAGTAACTCTTGTAAAAGACCAAAATCCATATGGAACTTGCTGGGCATTCGCAGCTATGGCTTCGTTAGAATCCAGATGGAAAATCCTGGATAATACTGATTACAACCTTTCTGAAAAAAACCTGGTAACCTGTAGCGGTTACCTGTTAGGTGTTAGCGATGGTGGAAACCAGCAGATGTCAGGTGCTTACATTACAAGATTAGACGGTCCTGTAGCCGAAACTGATGATCCATATGGCACCCTCAACACTTATTCCTCTTGCAACAGCACTTACTCCCCTGTTGCTTATTCTCCTGAAGCGCGATGGTTACCAGACAACATTGATGAAGTAAAACGAGCTGTAATGAATTACGGAGCCATTGCTACCAGCATGTACTGGACATCAAGTGCGTATAACAGTAACAATTATACCTATCATTATGAAGGACCGGCTGATGGGTCTGATGACGGAGGTGGACATGCTGTAACCATTGTCGGATGGGACGATAATAAAATAACGGCAGGCGGAACAGGTGCATGGATCATTAAAAATAGCTGGGGCTCCTATTGGGGAGAATCCGGTTACTTTTACTTATCCTATTATGATACTCAGGCTCTTAGATCTAATTCTTTTTATCCTGTAAAAAAAGAAACCGAATATATTGATTCCTTATACATGTATGATAAACTGGGAATGGTCACTTCTTATGGTTTTCAGAACGATACAGCTTATGCCATTATTAAATTTGAGGCAGAAACCATAAAAACCATTCATAAAATTGGCTCATATATTAATTCTTCCGGTACAGAAATAGATATTGAATTATATGATGATTTCAATGCTTCAACTTACGAACTATCGAATTTACTTGATTCAGTCAAGGGCAAAAAAATTATGTTCCCGGGATACCACACTTTTGATTTAACAGCTTCTGTAAATAATGATTTTTATATTAAAGTAAAATATGTAACTCCAGGTCATAATTACCCCATACCGGTAGAAAGAGCATTCTCCGGGTATTCAAATCCAGAGATACAGCCATCCGGTTTCCAGTGGGTAAGTGCTGATGAAGAAGAATGGTATGAACTGGGTTCTGATATACAAAACAGGGAATACGACCTTTGTATAAGGGCCTATAGCAGTGAAAATGAAAGCAAAGCATTGTTAACAAGCAATAAAAATTATTTATGTACCGGAGATACAGTTATTTTTTCTGATAAATCTATTGGTAATATCGATAGCTTGCACTGGTATTTTGGAAACGATGCCAACCCAACTGATACTTCAGGTGAAGGCCCCATAAAAGTATCATACAACGCACGGGGAAATAAAAATATCTCCCTGGCAGCTTTTAATTCGGGCGTAAAGGTTGATAGTATATTTTTGCAGGAATATATAATTGTAGAAGAGAACCTTCATATCTTTTTTGAAAATCCTGTTATTTCCACTTCAATGGGTACAAATACCGTAATAAAAGTAAATGGCTATGCAGAAAACTATACCTGGGAGCCTCAAAACGGGCTTCAAAGTACCAATGGTCCTGAAGCTACAGTCTTGCTGAATGGTTCCGAAGAAAAATCCTATACATACAGTGTAACAGGGTCAACGGGCAGCTGTTCCGATCAGGATTCTATAAAAGTAATTTTTTCTCCGAAACCAGCCAATGATGATGTTTGTGATGCCATGGTAATCAATGAGGGAGTAAATGGGCCTTTTAATAACACCAATGCAACAGTACAGGAAAACGAACCTTTGCCAGAGACTAATTCGTGTACTGAACCTTTAAACTGGTGTAACGAAGGTGGCCTGCAAAACTCTTTATGGTTCAAATACAAAGTAACTGACAGTGCCAAAATATCTTTTATTACAAAAGGGATGGACACACAAATTGCACTTTATGATGCGAATAGCTGTGAGGATATTCTAAATGAAAGTTATACCCTTATTGCTGCAAATGATGATTACTTTGGCGAAGACAATAATTATGCTGCAGCGCTGATGGATGTAACAGGCCTGGAAAACGGTGAGACCTATTGGTTACAAATGGACGGAAGCGCAGAAGGAGCAACAGGAGAGTTTACAATAGAGGTTAAAAACCAGGCCACAGGTTTTAACAGTAAAAATGATCTGAGCAAAAAATTTGAGGTATTCCCAAATCCATCAAATGGAGAGTTTACAATTACTTTCAATAATCTAACAACAGAAATTGTTCGTTTACAACTTTATTCAATTGATGGAAAATTAGTGTATAAGAAGAATCTGAATGATATCCACAGCGGAAAAACATTTAACCTGAATTTACCAAACACAGATACAGGCATTTACTTTTTGCAGCTTCAAACAAAAAAACATACAGGTACGAAAAAAATAATCGTTCAGTAAATGATTAAGAAAAAAGAGGCTGGTAAAAACACAGCCTCTTTTTCAACTTAATACTAACTAAATAGAAAAATAACCCTAAAACCTCTATTTATTCATCACTATTTTCTTTTTCCTGGTATTCTTTCAGAATATCTTTGACTCCATCCGGAGAAACTCTTCCGTAGGTTTTGTCTCCAACCAGCACAACAGGTGCTAAACCACAAGCTCCCACACAACGCAAGCAATTCAGGGAGAATTTTCCGTCTTCGGAGGTCTCTCCTACTTCAATACCCAATTGTCGTTTAAATTCCTGCAGTACATTGTCAGCGCCTCTTACATAGCAAGCTGTTCCTGTACAAATTGAGATCGGGTATCTTCCTTGCGGGATCATGGTAAAAAATGAATAAAAAGTAACAACCCCATAAACTTTTGCCACAGATACTCCAAGCTCATTGGCAACTGCTTCCTGAACTTCAGCGGGAAGATAGCCGAAGTGTTCCTGTGTTCTCTGCAGCACATTGATCAGTTCACCCGGTTGGTTGTCGTGCTCTTTACAGATCTCCCGGATCTTATTTAAGTCATTTTCTTTTATTTTAACTTTTATTCTAGACATAATTTTATCCTCCTGATTTAGAAGATCAATTAACTGATCTCAATTTTACGACTTATATCAAAATATTTTGTATGAAGGAGTTCGTGAGCTTTTTCACTCATTGGTTTACCCAGAAACTCTTCATATAGCTTCTTAATTTCGGGGTTCTCATGAGATTTTCTCAGCTTTTTATTCTTATCCTCCTCGTAAATAGCATTTTGTCTTGCTTTTAGTATTGCAGTATTGTTGTGATGTGAAGGTTGTCCGCCACCACCGATGCAACCACCAGGACATGCCATAATCTCAATAGCATGGAACTCCGATTTACCTGCTTTAATTTCTTCAAGCAATTTTCTGGCATTTCCTAAGCCATGGGCTATTCCAATGTTTATCTCCTGTCCTTCAAAATCGACTGTTGCCTTACGAATTCCTTCAAAACCTCTTAACTCGTCGAAAGAAATTTTGGGTAGTTCTTTACCTGTATGTACTTCGTAGGCTGTACGAGTCGCAGCTTCGATAACACCACCTGTAGTACCAAAAATAACTCCGGCACCGGTTGATTCACCCATTGGGCGGTCAAAATCCTCATCCGGAAGATTGTTCAGATCAAAATTTGCTTCTTTAATAAGATGAGCCAGTTCGCGGGTGGTGAGTGAAAAGTCTACATCCGGATTTCCATCTACTTTAAATTCATCTCTCTGGCTTTCGTATTTCTTAGCCAGACAAGGCATGACTGAAACAACTACCACATCCTCTCTTTTCTTCTCTATCTTGTCTGCAAAGTATGTTTTTGCAATAGATCCGAACATCTGCTGTGGAGAACGGGCCGATGAAGGTATATCTTTCATTTCGGGGAAGTGATGCTCAATGAACCTTACCCATGCAGGGCAGCATGAAGTAAGCATTGGCATTCTCACTTCTTTGTCTCCATTCAGGTATTTGGTTAACCGATCCAGCAATTCTGCTCCCTCTTCCATGATTGTGAGGTCTGCAGCAAAATCGGTATCGAATACATAATCAAAACCTAACCGGCGCAGTGCAGTAACCATTTTGCCTGTAACCAGTGTTCCCGGTTCGTTTCCAAACTCTTCTCCCAGTGCGGCTCTTACAGCAGGAGCTGTTTGCGCAATCACTGTTTTAGAAGGATCAGAAATGGCATCTATAAGGTCTCTTGAATGGTCAACCTCAGTAAGGGCTGCAGTAGGACAAACTGCCACACACTGTCCGCAGTAAGTACAAGATGAATACTGCAAATCCATTTCGAAAGCCGGGGCAACTGCTGCTTCAAAACCTCTGTTAAAAGCATTCAATGCACCCACTGTCTGGAACTCATTACACATAGCTTCACACCTGCGGCACATGATACATTTGTCAAGTTCCCGAACGATTGATGGAGAGTAGTCTGTTTTGTAGGTAGACATCTCCGCATATTCCTGTCCGGGTATCTCACGAATACCTAATTTGATTGCCAGATCCTGCAGTTCACAGTTACCAGACTTCTTACACGTCAGGCAGTCTTTTGGATGATCTGATAGAATGAATTCCACTACAGTTCTTCTGGCATTGATTACCCGCATGGTATGTGTTTTTACAACCATTCCTTCAGTCACTTCTGTAGCGCATGACGGAGCAAGATTGTTTCTTCCTTCCACTTCCACCACGCAAACTCTACAGCCTCCGGGTTTGTTTTCAATACCAATGTCTTCCAGGTTCATGTAGCACAGCACTGGTATGTCAATATCCAGTTTTTTGGCTGCTTTATATATTGTAGTTCCTTTGGGAACTTCAACTTCTTTATTGTCTATTGTTAATTTCACATTTTCCATTGTCACAAATTATTTTATGGTTACCGCATCAAATTTACAAGCCTTCATACAGGCACCGCATTTAATACATTTGTCCTGATCAATCTCATGTACTTGTTTTCTTTCACCTGAGATACAGCCTACCGGGCAAGCCCTGGCACAAGCTGTACAACCCACACAATTTTCAGGTATGATTTCGTAGCGCATCAGGTCTTTACAAGAACCGGCAGGACATTGCTTGTCCTCAACGTGCGCGACGTATTCATCCCAAAAATTCTTCATGGTCGAAAGAATTGGGTTCGGGGCAGTTTGTCCCAAACCACAGAGAGAGGTATCAGCGATCACATTACACATATTTTTCAGTCTCTGGAGATCTTTCATTTCCGCTTTTCCTTTGGTAATGCGATCCAGTAATTCGTATAATCGTTTGTTTCCGATACGGCATGGTGAACATTTTCCGCATGATTCTTCAACCGTAAATTCAAGATAGAACTTAGCAACAGAAACCATACAGTCATCTTCATCCATGACAATCATTCCCCCTGAACCCATCATGGATCCTGCGGCCAATAAATTATCAAAATCAATGGGTGTATCCAGGTCTTTCTCTGTTAAACATCCACCTGAAGGGCCACCAGTTTGTACGGATTTAAACTTCTTTCCGTCTTTGATTCCGCCACCAATTTCAAAGATCACTTCGCGTAAGGTAGTTCCCATTGGCACCTCTACCAGTCCAACATTGTTTACTTTTCCGGCCAGTGCAAAAACCTTGGTTCCGGTTGACTTTTCAGTACCAATTTTACTGAACCAGTCGGCTCCTTTATTGATGATTACGGGAACATTCGCGTATGTTTCAACATTGTTCACGTTTGTTGGTTTTCCCAGGTAACCTGATTCAGCCGGGAAAGGAGGTTTGAATGTAGGTTCGCCTCTTTCACCTTCCATGGAGTGAATTAGTGCAGTTTCCTCACCACAAACAAAGGCACCTGCACCATATCTTAGTTGTATATCGAAATTAAAATCGGTTCCAAAAATATTTTCGCCCAACAAGCCATATTCGCGTGCCTGTTTAATGGCAATCTTAAGTCGTTTAATAGCCAAAGGATATTCAGCACGAATGTAGATCAAACCTTTATCAGCTCCGGTAGAATAACCACAAATGGCCATTGCTTCAAGCACAGAATGTGGGTCACCTTCCAGGATTGACCGGTCCATAAAAGCGCCTGGGTCACCCTCATCGGCATTACAAACCACATATTTCTGATCTGATTCATTCTTGTAGGCAAATTCCCATTTCAAACCGGCGGGAAATCCTCCGCCACCTCGTCCGCGCAGGCCAGAATCTTTAATTTGGTTTATGACATCCTGCTGGCTCATCTCTTTCAGGCATTTACCCATTGCCAGGTAACCGTCACGAGCGATATATTCATCGATATTCTCAGGATCTATAAAACCACAATTTTTCAGGGCAATGCGAATTTGCTTTTTATAGAAATCCATGTCTTTGGAGTCCTTGATTCTTTTATCCTGTTCCGGATCTTTGTATAATAATCTGTCAACCTGGCGTCCCTTGATGATATGTTCATTCACGATCTCTTCGGTATCTTCAGGTGTGACTTCAGTATAGAAAGTATTATCCGGCAGAATTTTCACAATCGGTCCTTTTTCGCAAAAGCCGAAACAACCTGTCTCTATAACCTGAACCTCATCCTGCAGGTTATTATCCTGAATTGTTTGTTTCAGGCCTTCGGTAATTGAGTCACTTGCAGAGGCGCGACAGCCGGTTCCGCCACAAACAAGTATATGCATTTTATATTTTGTCATAATTGTATCCTCCTTGTTTTAATTATTCGTCATCGATTGTCCTGTAATTCTGCGGGATAATTCCATCAACCAACTCCCCTTTTTTGATATATTTCTCAATAATTTCATCCGCTTTTTTCGTATTGACATATCCAAAAACAACCGGCTCTTCGCCAGGTTTGGTAACTTCAATGGTTGGTTCTGCAAAACTATATCCCATATCACCGGCTTGAGTGACAACCGCCTCAATATTTCGCTTTTCCAGCGCTTCTACAAGAAAGTCCATTACCTCCTTGGCACCTGAAGCAATACCGCTTGTAGCCATACCTACTTTTATCTGAACATAAGATTCAGGATGATCAGCACGTTCCCGAAGATCTACCTTACTTTGCAGTTCTTCTTTGTGTTTCTTAAGATCCTCTAATGACTTTATTTTTCCCATAATTAATCTTTATTAGAGCTTTAATAAATTATTTTCTATTGTTATTGTAAATTTTATGCAAATATATAATTTTTCTGTTAAAAAAATAACACTGTTAATAAATTAACATTTATTTATAAATATTCTAAATAACTTTTGTTTTGTGAAAATAGAAGAAGTAAAAGACATAGTCAATTAAATTGTTATTTATAGGATCCCAAACTTGTCAAAGCTCCAATTTCTCTAAGATTTTCCTCAATCATCTCACAGATATATTTACTAATTTTTGGTTCATAAAAAGGAACATCATCAAGTATTTCCCGAAGCTCTCCAGTATCCAACTTGTAAACTTCACGGTTTTTTGAATACTGAAAAAAGAATTCTATATGTGTGTTTCCGCAGATTAACTGATGGATAGTACCAACCAAATCTCCTTTTGAAGGACAGTCGATGTGGTTTTTCTTAAACACAGCACAAACCGTGGTTCCTTTTCCAACTTTGGAATCGATTTTAAAATTTCCGCCGGTTTGCTCGGCATTTTGTTTGAAAAGCGAAAGCCCAAGTCCAACATTTCGCGAATTACGCGAAGTATAATAGGGGTCGTGTGCTCTCCGGATTTGACCGGTTGTCATGCCCTTTCCATTGTCTACAACTGATATTTTAAGTTCTTCAGTTTCATCGTTCTCATAAATGTACACTCCTATCAAACTGGCTTTTGCCCTGATGGCGTTCTGAACAATGTCTAAGATATGGTAGGCCAGATTTTGCATATGAATCTTTTAATTGTAACTTATCATTTTATCAATTCTGCCTTTCTTCCCCCTTTATTATGCAGCGCTTTCCTGACCTCGTCAAAAGAGGGTTTATCGATATAAAAATTTGTATGAACCGCTCCAATATCATTGATAAAATGAGCATCAGAACTTTGTATGTATTGAAAATCTCCATATTCCGTATTTTCAGAAACAAACTGATTTCTTGTAGTGTTTTTGGACAATTCAAGCGCATCAAAATTCAACCCAGGAGGCACAAACCCCAATTGCCCCATCAATCCGTTCCTGATTCGATCAATATGAGCGGGGATAAAAAGACCCTCCAGTTCGTGTACTCTCTTTTCCACTTCTTCAATTGGCAGGTCAGTGGCTGAGATGAGCAATTTATCAATTTCATCCAGGATCATTCCCTTTTTATCGACCACTACCTGGTAACCGAACTTATCCGGATAATTTTGAATATCTCCCAAATGATCATATAAAAAGCTATCAAACTCAGCAAGTTGTTCTGAATGCTCAAAAAAAACCAGGCAATGAACCTCTTCACGAGTATTTACTTCCGCTCCGCACAACAGGAAAATGTTTTTCTCTTCAGCAGCCTGAATCAGCGCTTCGCACTGGCGGGTTGTGTTATGATCGGTAATACCGAGAATATCAAGTCCCTTTCTTTTGGCTTCTCCGATAATTTTTTCAGGACTCATATCCAGATCGCCGCAAGGAGATAATACAGTATGCGTATGTAAATCAGCCTTATAAAACCTCATGCTGCTTGAATGTTTCATACAATTTCCCGGCCAGCTCAAAAGTATTTTCCTTTGTTCCCAGCACAGGAAGGGACTCTTCATTGCTTTGCATTATTGTATCTTCTTCCGGTTTATTTCCCTTAACAAGAACAACGGCTGCAAGGTCTTTCAGGGAGGCAATCGCCATTACATTTTTATGCGTTTGAAGGGTAATCCAGACCTGCCCTTCCCTGGCGTTTCCCATCACATCACTCAACAAATCAGAAGCATAACCGCCTGTGATTTCGCGGTCTAATCCCTTATCACCGCTGAAAACAGTCAAACCAAATTCCTCAACTAATTCAGATACTTTCATAATTACTAATTTATCAGTTATTCACTACGTTTATCAAAATCGATTTTAATCATTTAATTTATTGGCACCCCAGATCCTCTTCATAATTTCATAGGCCTCTTCTCTGCTCATCATATCGCGTTTTTCATACCCTCTCTGAATAAAGATGCAATCTTTCAGAGAGGCCTCTCCTTTCACGATATCCTGTGCCAAAGCAGAACAGGTAGGCGCTCCGCAAGAGCCACAATCCACACCGGGCAACCGGCTCATAATATCTTCCACCCGCCTCATTTTCTTCAAAGCCCGGGTCATGTCTTCATCCAGTTTTAGAATAGATCTTGGAATTACCGGCTTAAGTTCAAGATGGTCCACCAGGTAATTATACTTTTCATTTATATCATTATCAGAAGCTTTAATTTCTTTCTCTGCTTGCTTTTTTGCCTTATTTCTAAGTCGTTCCACAGTCAGAAATCGATTGGAAGGATTCAGAATCCCCCCGGCACAACTCTCATCGCAAGCTCTCAGCTCAAGAAAATCGATATCTTCCATATCACCATCTTCAACCTTTTCCAGGAAGTCCATCACATTTTCAATGCCATCAATTGCCAGGCACCTGCCTTCCATATTATCGGCTTCACCGTGTGTCAAACTCCAGTTTACCGCCTCGGGCGTTAAGTTATCATCATATGCATTATTTGCCTGATCCTCCTCTTTTTGAATGGTCGCATAAATTTTGTTGTAAATAAAATCCATATTAATCACCCCATTTATATCATTGCTGCTGTCGCCCACCGGACTTTTAATGGCTGCGATCTTTGCTGCACATTGTGTTACATAAAATATACCAATATCCTCGCTATTATACCCTTGTTCAATAAGTTTCTGGCGGTAATACATGGCCGCAATATCCAAAGGCGGCTTTTGCAAAATGATATGGTTGACCAGCGCCGGAAACTTCACCTGGATTAAACGCACAATAGCAGGACAAAAAGCAGAAATCAAAGGTCGTTCCTGGTCAGATTCTTTCAAATATTTCCTGGTTGTCTCCTGTAAAATCTCGGTTGCATATTCAACCTCAAAAACGGAATCGAAACCTATTTTCTCAAGTGCTTTATAGATCAAGCCTTTACTGACATTCTCAGGGAACTGGCCAAATAAAATTTCAGGCACCAGGGCTACGCTGCATTTGTAATCATATATTTTACTGAAATCATCCTGTTCTACCATGATTGCACCCACAGGACAAACCCGGTAACATTCCCCACAATCGACACAACGTTCATTGTACAATTGGGCTTTTCCCTCTCTGACCCTTAGTGCGCCGGTTGGACAAACATTCATGCAATGTGCGCAGCCAATGCAAATATCTTCCTGTATCTTCAGTGCGTGATGAAAACTTTTATGACCCATAATTACCTTAACTTTGTTACAATTTTTAAATCAGTTCCTTTACCAACGGTACTTTCAATATCCAACTGGTCTGTATTGTTTTTTATGTTCGACAGGCCCATGCCAGCACCAAATCCCATTTCTCTTACCTCGTCTGATGCCGTAGAGTATCCATCCTCCATGGCTTTGTCAATATCTTCAATACCAGGTCCGCGATCGGAAACATTAATAATGATCTGCCCTGGAGTTATTTTCACATTAATTTTCCCGTCATAAGCATGGGCGACAATGTTCATCTCCGCTTCATAAAGCGCAATAACGATGCGTTTGATCAATTTTGGATCCGTATTGATCTGCTTCAGCATTTTTTTCAGGTTGCTGGAGGCAAATCCAGCCTTTGAAAAATCGCCCCCGTTTATTTCATAATTAAATTCCATCATCATTTAGAATAAAGGTTCAATTCCGGCTTTATACAACTCCCCGGACGTTTTAAAAACAGAGCATGGAGTTTGAATAAGTACAATATCATTCTCTTTTGCCAACTTAACCATCTCCTCAGTAACTCTCTTATTCCTGGCAAATACGATACAGTTGATATCCGACATTTCAGCAGTACGAATGGCCTGCAAATTTGCCAAACCGGTAATGAGCAGCGTTCCCTCCGTCTGAATGGTCAGAACATCGCTCATAAGATCAGAAGAAAACGCTTTGCTTACTTCCACATTGCAGTCTTCTCCGCATAACATCTTCCCTCCAACCGTTTTAATTATTTCATCTACTTTCATTTCTATCATATTTTTATCGTAGTTTTATTATAGCATACGACAAAAATACAATATTTATTGTTATTATTATAACAGTGTTAATAAAATAACAGTTATTTATATAAATTCTAAATAATATTTACGGTAAATTATTTAAAACCAGCCCTTTCGTCTAATGACCCAGACCATATAAACAGCAAGAATCAGCATAAAAATAAGAATTGCCGGATATCCCCATTCCCACTTTAATTCCGGCATATATTCAAAATTCATTCCATAAATCCCTGCTATAAAAGTTAAAGGAATAAAAATGGTAGCCACAATGGTAAGCGTTTTCATAACCCGGTTCATGCTGTTATTGACATTGGAAATGTTCAGTTCCAGCAGGGCAACTTGCATATCTTTTGCGGTCTCAAGCATTTCAGAAACATGTACAATGTGATCGTATACATCACTAAAAAAGTTTTTGACAGATTCATCCCGAAAAGATACTTCTTTAGAAAGCAATTTATTAAGAGCGGCTTTTAAAAAATTAACATTCTTCCGGAAGATCACAATTTGTTTCTTAATTCTTTGAATTTCATGAATTTGATTTTCACCAGGTTCTTCCATTAAAATATCTTCCCTGGACTCAATGGAATTTCTTAAATCTTCCATTACCAAAAAATATTGATCTATTATAAAATCTATAATCCAGTAAAACAAATATTCGGGGTTACTTTGAGCTTTTGAATCCGGAAGGCTTTTTAGTCTTCCCAGAATAGGGTACAAACCATTAAATGAACTTTCCTGAAATGTAATAACAGCCTTATCTTTTAAAATAATACCCACGTGGATTAAATTAAACTCATTTTTCCCGGGATTAGGAACAGGAAGCTTACATATAAACAATTTATAATCTTTACTGAACTCAAATTTTGGCAAATGTCCTTCATTTAAAATATCCTCCAGAACGAGCGAATGCAAATTAAATTGGTTTCCGATTTCTTTCATCATATCCATATCTGCCAATCCATTCACATCAAGCCAAAAAATATTTCCAGCGTACTTTTCAATCTGATCAGGGGTATCCAGGCGTTTTGTTTCTATATTTTCGCCGGAAAGGTTCATTAAATTAACTACGGAAGTTCCGGAATTCGACTCCTGATTTTTTAATTCACCAGGTATCTGACCTGCTCTTTTATAAAACCGGCCTCCATCCAACAGATGTCTATACTTTTTTTTCATTTGCATCGAGTGAATTTTTAAAAACCACGGTTCGGTAAGGGAATGGAATTTCAATTCCTTCTTTATCAAACCGTTCTTTTACAGATTTATTTAAATCAGTTTTCATTACAAAACCTTTACCACTGTTCTCAGACCAAATCCAGGCTCTTAAATTGATCGAAAAATCACCAAACCCCATAACTCTTATAACAACTTTGGGAATGCCTTCCAGCTTTTCTTCCTCAGTCCGATTATCAATGAGGTTTGAGTGTTTTTCTGACTCCTCCCGTATAATTTGCATGGCCTGATCGATACTGCTATCGTAGCTGATACCGATTTCAAAAAAATTACATATCTTATCTTCGGTAATATTTGAATTTATAATAGTTTCAGAACTTATAACAGAATTTGGAACGACAATTCGTCTGTTTTCAAAATTACGAATCACTGTATGGCGAAGTGTGATATCTTCAACAAAACCAAAATATGTCTCACCAATCCTGATAAGGTCATTAACTTTAAAGGGTTCAAAAATAACAATAAAAATTCCGCTAATAATATTAGAAAAAGCTTGTTGAGAGGCAAATATCAATATAGCTGTAACAATCCCGGCGCCAGCAGTTAAAGTAAGGCCCAAGGTTTTTAATTCGGGTATTAGAACAAAAACAACAATCAATACACCCAAAAAAATAATAAAGCTAATGCCATTTTTTAAAAAACTGAATTTGGTGTAATCTACATTTAATTTTTGTGATCTCCTTTTAAAAAAACGATTCAAGAAAAATCGCAATGTTTTCGATAAAATAAAACCAAACAAAAAAACCACGATAATAATTAAGGTATATTTGATGTAGTTATTATTCAATAAATTTTCCATTTCATTTTTTACTAAAAATACAAACAAATAAGAGAGAAATCAAAAAAAAGCAATTCATTTAAATTTAAGCCCAAAACGAACAAAAAAAGATTAAAAAATGGAAAAAAGAGAAAAAATCAATAAATTCGTATCCAATAGATTTGAAAATCCATAAAATACCTGCATAATGAA
>CAYWSJ010000057.1:0-21707 GCA_964461045.1 uncultured Bacteroidales bacterium
TCATTAACAAAAAAAATTATGCATCTATATTGGCATATTTTGCATGTTTCTGAATAAACTCTCTTCTCGGTAATACATCATCTCCCATAAGCATAGAAAAGATTCTGTCAGCCTCCGCAGCACTTTCAATAGAAACCTGTCGCAATTTTCTGAATTCAGGATTCATTGTTGTTTCCCAAAGTTGTTCTGAATTCATTTCTCCAAGACCTTTGTATCGTTGAATGACAACATTGGCTTCTTTTCCTTTTCCGAGTTCTTCCACCACCTGTTTTCGTTCCTCCTCGTTCCAACAATATCGGATATTTTTACCTCTCCGTATTTGATAAAGAGGTGGAGTAGCAATATAGAGATGTCCTTTACGAACCAATTCAGTCATATAACGGAAGAAGAAAGTCATAATTAATGTTTCAATGTGACTTCCGTCAACATCTGCATCACACATAATGATGATCTTATGATAACGCAGCTTTTCAATATTCAGCTCTTTGCTGTCTTCTTCTGTACCAAGTGTAACACCCAGCGCAGTAAAAATATTTTTTATCTCATCATTCTCAAAAATTTTATTTCGCAAAGCTTTCTCCACATTAAGGATCTTACCCCTGAGCGGCAGGATAGCCTGAAACCTCCTGTCTCTACCTTGTTTTGCTGTTCCTCCGGCAGAATCACCCTCAACAAGATACAATTCTCCTCGTTCCGGGTCTCTGTCAGAACAATCCGCCAATTTACCCGGCAGACCTGCACCATTCATTACATTTTTCCGCTGAACCATTTCCCTGGCTTTTTTTGCAGCATGTCGCGCCTGTGCAGCTGTAATTACTTTTTTAATAATTGTTTTTGCATCTTTTGGATGTTCCTCAAGATAATAAGAGAGCAATTCACTTGTTGCCTGGTCTACTGCTCCGGTAACTTCAGAATTACCTAATTTTGTTTTTGTCTGTCCTTCAAACTGTGGTTCCTGAATTTTAATAGAAATAATGGTTGTAAGTCCTTCCCTAAAATCATCACCGGTAATATTAAGCTTAAGCTTGTTCAACATTCCCGATTTATCCGCATAATTTTTGAGTGTTCGGGTAAGTCCTCTTCTGAAACCTGCCAAATGCGTTCCACCTTCAATAGTATTAATGTTATTTACGTAAGAATGTACATTCTCTGCAAATGAATTGTTGTACTGAAGGGCTATTTCCACTGGAATCCCGTTCTTTTCTGTTTCAAGATGAATCGTTTCATCAATGATTTTATCCCTTGTTGCATCCAGGAATTCAACAAATTCTTTCAAACCTTCCTCTGAATAAAAAGTTTCTTTTCTGTAATCACCGCCATTACCATTCTCTTCAAGTTCACGTTTATCGACAATACTCAAACGAATTCCTTTGTTCAGGAATGCAAGTTCGCGCAAGCGTGAAGAAAGGATCTCAAAATTATATTCATGTACTGAAAATATTTCAGGATCTGGCAGAAAAGTTATTTTAGTGCCTGTCTTGTCAGTCTCTCCAAGCTCCTTTATTTCTTCCAGAGCTTTCCCTTTTTGATATTCCTGGAAATAGATTTTATTATCCCTGTGAATCTCTGCTTTAAGATGAGAAGAAAGGGCATTTACACATGAAACGCCTACTCCGTGTAAACCACCGGATACTTTATATGAATCTTTGTTAAATTTACCACCTGCGTGCAATACCGTCATAACCACTTCAAGGGCCGATTTGCCCTCTTTTTCATGAAAGTCTACAGGTATACCACGACCATCATCTTCAACTGTAATTGAATTTTCTTCATTAATGGTTACGTATATGTTTTTGGCATAGCCTGCTAAAGCCTCATCAATAGAGTTATCAACAACTTCGTAAACTAAATGATGCAATCCCCGGTCACTGACATCTCCAATATACATTGAAGGTCTTTTTCTTACCGCTTCTAATCCTTCTAAAACCTGTATGTTCCCTGCAGAATAATCCTTCAAATTCTCAGCCTGTTTCTTGTTTTTTTCAATCTTACTCATGTCTAAACCTCTGTATTTTTAACTTATTGATTTTCAATGTATTATAAATTTTACAATATATTCAAATTTACAAAAAATAAATGACAATATTGGTATGAAATCCTGATTATATCAGGTATTTTTCAACATATTATCAACCAGTAAAATTTCGCAAAAAAGTGGACTAAAAAGCATATGTGATTCCGAGAAATGCCTCTAAGCCATAAACCGGATAGCGATTCCATCTGTAATAGTTGTCAGAGAGGATATTACGAAATTGAAGAAATCCTGAAAGTATTTTTGAATAACGATACTCAAGTCCAAAATTAAAATCAACATATCCATCCAGCTCCATGGTTTTCATGGTATTTTCATTAATTCCTTCTCTTGCATATCGTTTTCCGTTAAAAAAGATATCAGTCGTAAGTATAATTTTATCGCGCAAATCATAACGGGCAGAAAGCATCAAATCAAATGTGGGCTTGTGCCAGGGCTTTGATTCATTATACAAAGTATATTGGTAATAATTTCCTTCAGCCCTTAGAGAAAAATCTCTCGAAATTTCAAACGACATTTCTCCGAATAAATTAAGCACTTCGCCATTGTCATAGATTACATTAAATTTGTTGGCAGTATTCGACGTATTGGCCAAATCGTTTATAAAAAAGTACATATCATCAAAGAAAGTATAACGAACTCTCATGTTATAGTACGTTGAAGAATTTAAGTTTCCTTTCAGGCCACCGTAAAATATC
Organism: uncultured Bacteroidales bacterium; assembly: GCA_964461045.1. Lineage (GTDB taxonomy): Bacteria > Bacteroidota > Bacteroidia > Bacteroidales > UBA12077 > JAGXLC01. Next base: position 2,731 of record CAYWSJ010000057.1, read on the forward strand.
ATTTTATTATTCGTATTCTCTACGTGAAGGCCCGGGAGGATGTAAGGGTTTTTCTGAGAAACAGACTGGTAAGTATTCAGTCCTACATTTCCGTCGATTCCCGCATACGGTATAATATAGTGGTTAACAATATCATATTCCATTTCTGCCACAGGATAAATTCTTCCTTTTGTATTTCCGTCAACTGCATCAAAGGTAAAATTGATTCCTCCCTGGATACGCCATTCATCTCCAAACTTTGCAATCCATGGTTTAAACATGAAGTAAGAATTATTCACATTAGTAATTGTGGCATTATGTTTCAGGTAATGAGCCTTAAAATCTAATCCAACAATATTTGTATTAAAAAATTTATTAAACTTCCCTGAAAGAGCAACATGATCCTCTTTGCTTTGAAAATTATCTTCCAGGTGATCATAAGCAAGTTTCAAATCATAATTCAGATGCGCAGAATCCACATAAGTCGTTTTATAATTAACCATCATATTTATGTTCAGGAAATTCTGTTTGATATCTTTTTTCTCAAAAAGAGTATCTACCTTATAATTATATCCATAAAAATGTCGTGTTCTGCTATTCAAACCTATATTTCCTCCCAATACTGAGTTGCCAAAAAATTTTCTTCCAAAAAGATGCAAATCATTGTCGGCGAAAGATGATTTAACTTTTTCGCCATTTCTAAGCGGTATCTGACCACCTGAAGATGAATGAGAAAAACCAGCTCCAATGGCATACTCTTTTGATCTTTTATTGGAAATATAAAGATCCATTAAAGGAGATAGTTTACTTCCCATTCCTACTTTCACATAACTACTGTATAATTCTCCCAGGGGTTCTCCAACCATGGTTGCTGCAGGTATAGGTTTTACTTTAAATTCAGTTTCCACCAGTTTAGGAATTAAATAGTAGTTAAATTCTTCTGTTACAGTCGAAGTATCTTTAATACCAGGCAATTCACTAATTTTATATGCATCTTTAACTACTGGCTTGTATGCTTTAACTACCTGAACCTGTTTGTCTATATCTTCTTCTTGTCCTGAGACAGAAATAGAAAAAGCAACCAACAAGAAAAATAAAAAGCAGGGTTTAGTATATTTCATTTTTTGATTTTTTTTTGAATTCATTTTCAATTATTTTCCGCCCGATTCATCAAATTTAATTTCCATTTTCTGCTGGGTTGTATCCTGTTTCATATTGTATTTTTCTTCTTCAACCAGCTTATTATATCGTGATTTTGCTGTTTCAATAATTTTATCCTCTTCCGATGTGGCTTCATAATTATCTATAATGCTTTTAAGCGTATGTTTAGCCTGGAATTTATCTCCCTTTTCATCATAAACATCAGCTAATAAGATAAAGCTTTTGGCTTTCCAGTATTCCTGTGAGGTGTTCTGCTCTACAAAATCAAATATCTCATTTTCAGCCACTCCGTACTCTCCTTTCTTATAATATATTTGTGCCATTCGATATTTTGCTTCTGCCCCTTCATCGCTGTTCACATCCACTGCTATTTGTCTGAATTGCTTCAGCGCCTGGTCATACTTTTCATTATTGAATAAAGCCTTCGCCTTAATAAAATGAGCTTCTCTCTTCTCTCTGGAGTTAATTTTTTCTGTATGCAGTACCTTATTTGCCGCATCAAGTGCCTTCTTAAAATCTTTTTGTTTGTAATGTATCCGCATCTGTCCTACCCTGCTTCTAATTAAATTTCTGTGTACTTCAGCAACTTTCTCCAGTTTTTTAAAGTTTTCGAGTGCTTTATCATCATTCCCTCTCTGCCAGTATAATTCGGAGGCACTCGCCAGTGCCTGTTCTGTGAAGTTGTTTTTCGGTTTATCAATAACCTTATCATAATGAGCCAGGGCCATGGCAGTATCTTTTTGCCTGTGAAAACAATCAGCCAGGTAAAAATGTGCATTTACAGCAAAATTCCCATTTTTAAATTTTTGCAGGTACTTTTTAAAAAATTCAATAGCACTTCGGCAATCATCTTTCATATAAATTTTCTCTGCACTGGTATAAGTTAAAGAATCCTGCTCACTCATACTTACCCGCGCAAAATTGCCCAATCCATTTACATAGGCAAAATATTTATCTACCTGGTTCATATCAACATAAATATTTTTTATCCCTGTAAGTGAATTTTTCGCTTCTTCAGTACCCGGATATTCAGCTACAACACGCTTGTAATATTTTAACGATTCCTGGTTGTCGTTTTGGTTGTAATTAATAAGACCAAGCTGAACCAAACTTTTTTTCACATATTTACTTGAAGGATAATTATTAACTAACTTCTCAAAGTACTGTTCTGACTTTTCAGAATTGTCAGTAGTAAGATAACTTTTTCCCAGCTCAAAATATGCGTCATCCCTGAATGAGGATTCCGGATAGGTCTCAATTAATTTTTTAAGAGAATTTATCTTTTTCTGAGGTCTTTTCAGCAAACCCAATGCAAAAGCTCTTTGGAACATGGCATAATCCTGACCACGTATGTCTAAGTCCCTGGCTTTATCATAATATTCAATAGCCAGCCAATAACTCCTCCTTATAAAATAGCAATCACCCAGACGGTTATAAGCATCTGCCAAATATTCTGTTTCTTTGTTCTTATTGAGATTTAAAAATTTTCTAAACCACTTGATGGATTTTGGGTAATCTTCTGTTTTAAAGGCTGTATAAGCCAGGTTATAATGAGCTTTCAGATATTCGTCTGTAGTAAAAGCCCCCGGAGAAACAATAAATTCCTGATAATTTTTCTCTGCCCTTCTGAAACTATCAAGTTGATAATAAGCTTCTGCTTTCCAGTAATAAGCCAGTGCTGCAATTTTTTTATCAAAATCCTGGTAATTTAAAGATTTGGACAAAACTATGACAGCATCATCATAATGTCGGTTATTAAAAAGCTCCAGCCCCCGAAAGTAGGCTACTTTCTGATATGCTTTTTTAAGAGGCATATCCAGTTCCGTCACTTCATCAAGGGATTCAAGTGCAGATTTATAATTATTAGAATGTAGATATGCTTTAACAAGATAATTGTATGCCTCATCAATGTTTTCAGACCCGGGGTATAGGTCAATATATTTTTCAAAGGCATCAATAGCATCGTTAAACGGAGTATTCCGCATCTGGTAGGTTATCTTGGCATAATTGAACAATGCATTTTGCTGTATCTGCTCGTCAAAATCCATTTTAGAGGCAAACTCAAAAGCAAACTTTGCTTTATTCTTGTTGTCCTGGCTCAAATAACAATCCGCCAGATGGTAATATGCATTTTGTGCCAGCTTATCCTCTTTATTTGTAACAGCCTCAAAATTATCTATTGCCAGATCATACTTGTCCAGTTTATAAGCTACATAACCCAATTGATAATAATCTTCACGAGTAAGTGACTTAACCTTCTTTTTATGTAATTGAAGATAGGTCAGAGAACTGTCATATTGCTGAAGTTCAAAATAAGAATCACCTATAATCTTTGCGATTTCTGGCAGTCGTTTTGCAGTAGCAGATTCTACATAATCAGGAGCATATTCAATTACTTTTTTATATTTATCCTGAAGGTAATAGATGTGTGTAATGTAGTAGGGCATTATTGGAGCAAAAGTACGGTCTCCGGTTAACTGCTGAAATCCTTCAAGCGCTGTTTGGTAATTTTTTTGTTTATAAGCAATATGAGAATAATAATATAAAGCAGGAGCTGAAAATTTGGTGTTTTTATCCTTTATTTCATAAAATTCCTGGTTTGCTCTTTCCATTTGATCAGTCTGGAAAAAACTATAACCTTTTTTGAAATAATATTCAGCCAACTGCTCGTTTGATAATTTTTCCCTTTCTATTTTGTCAAACCATTGTATTACTTTTTTGAAGTTCTCATTTCGGTATTGAAAAATACCCATATGGAAATAAGCCAGGTTAACTTTATTACTTTCCGGGTGTCTCGATATAAAGCGACTAATATGATATTCCGCATCATCATGGAACAATTCAATTGCACAAATGGCATAATAATATTCAGCATTTGCCACCAATTCTTTATCCTTATCCGAATTTTGATCTATATAAAGTCTGAATTTTTCCTGTGCACTTGCATATTTTTCTTTGTCAAACAATTCCAAAGCCTCCTTATAAGTATGGCTGGAATGATTATATTTTTCTCCGTCCTGTGCCTGCGAGACAAAAGGTAAAGCACAGCAAAAAATAACAACAAGGCTTATTGCTTTTATATTGAATTTCATATGTTTATAAAAATTGAATTTTTGTTAAATTTAAGATAAAACTGCCAAAGTAACAGTACAACAAGTAGCTTTTAATTAACATTTTCCTGTTAATTTCTTATAGTATTTTATTTTTATCTACATTTGTATAAATTGCAACAGGTTATTGAATAAACAAAAATTTTGCCGTTTTATTATAAGAAAAACAAAATATGGACAATGTTATAGAGTTTGAACACGCCAATATTTTTCAAAAAGAAAATTTAATTCTCACTGATGTTAATTTGTCAATAAAAAAAGATGAGTTTGTTTATTTTATTGGCAGGGTTGGTAGTGGAAAGACCACCCTAATAAAGGTGATTAATGCAGAAATTCCATTAAATCAAGGCACCGGACGTGTTCTGAATTTTAATCTGAATAAAATAAAAAACAAACATATTCCTCAACTTAGAAGGAAACTTGGTATTGTTTTCCAGGATTTTCAATTATTAACAGACCGTACTGTTTTTGATAATCTGTATTTTGTGCTAAAAGCCACAGGGTGGAAGAATAAAAAAGAAATAGAACAAAGAATAGAAGAGGTACTACAAAGGGTTGAGCTTTCTTTTAAGGGCTATAAAATGCCCCATCAATTATCGGGTGGTGAACAGCAAAGAGTAGTTATTGCAAGAGCATTGCTGAATGACCCCGAAATTATTCTTGCTGATGAGCCTACCGGAAACCTGGATCCTGAAACCTCAGAAAACTTGCTTCAGCTTCTTAAAGAGATTAATGAAAGTGGCAGAGCCATAGTTATGGCTACGCATGATTATGAGCTTGTAAAAAAATTTCCGACCCGTACCATCAAGTTTGAAGATGGTCAAATTCATGAAACAGAAAGCACACAGGAAATTGACTTTGAATCATTGAAAATATAAAAACCCCGGACCTAAAAAAGTCCGGGGCTTAACTATTGCATTGATTGCTTTTTCTTAGAAGCAATATTTATTTTCATCAATCAATTTATCCGCAATTCTTCTTCTTGCATCTTTGGAGTTTACACCAGGAATATCTGTATAATGATTAATTCCTTTTTTATATTTATCAGTCATCTCTTCATCTTCAAGCGCATAAAGAATATCCATTGCAAGCTTTCTTATATTTGCTGACGAATCATACACAAAAACATCCAGCATATCTTTATACAATTTCATCATCTCGTCTGGTTTTTGCATATTCTCCATCTTCTTAATTCTTAACAAAGTAGACTCAGCCACATAAGTAAGCATAATAATGTCGGACATATTGCAGGAAATTTCCTGTTCCTGGGCCATTTTTTTACCAAACTTATTATTTACAGCATCAAGCAGCAATAAAACCACTTTTTTAAAATTCTTTATAAAGTTGATTTTATCTTCATAATAACCTTCAGATTTGTATTCAGAGTCTTTTATGCTGTCGAGCTCTTTCAGAACTTCCTTTGCCTGGTCAAAAACCGGCAATTTGCCTTTATGTCCACGTTTGTTAATTGTATCAGCATTCCATAATCGATTGATTTCATTTGTTCCTTCAAATATACGGTTAATACGGGAATCTCTGTAAGCTCTGTCGGCAGGCATTTCTGTTGAGAAACCCATACCTCCCATAATCTGAACTTCCTCATCAACGATATAATCAAGTGATTCAGACCCATATACTTTTATCAGGGCTGCTTCAGCTTCGAACTCAAGGAATCCATCAATACACGCTTTACCATATTCCCTTCCTTCATCAATGAATGTATGCATGGCATTATCTATACCATGACTGATTCGATAAACTGCGGACTCAGTAGTAAAAGTTTTAATTACCTGCTCTGCAAGTTTGTGTTTAATGATTCCAAAGTTTGAAATCAGGTTTCTAAATTGTTTTCTTTCATTTGCATAATTAACTGATTGTGAAACAGCTCTTTTGGCTGCACCAATCACATTACCACCAAGTTTGATACGGCCCATGTGGAGAATATTTAAGGCAATTCTAAAACCTTCCCCTCTTCTTCCAAGTAGATTCTCTGCAGGTACTTTCACATCGTTATAAAAGATCTGCACAGTAGAAGAACCTTTAATACCCATTTTATCCTCTTCCGGATTAATTTCTACTCCATCCCAGTCTTTTTCAACAATAAATGCACTTAAGATCCGGTCATTTTCAATCTTTGCAAATACTACCTGAACATCAGCAAACCCACCATTAGTGATCCACATTTTTTGTCCGTTCAGTATAAAATGTTTACCATCTTCAGTAGGAACAGCTTTTGATTGTCCTGCATTGGCATCGGAACCAGCACCTGGTTCTGTTAATGCAAAAGCTGCAGTATATTCTCCTGAAGCAAGTTTGGGTAAATATTTCTGTTTCTGTTCTTCATTTCCATAATAAACAATAGGTAAAGAACCGATACCCGTATGAGCAGAATAAGCAACAGAGAAAGAATATCCGCCACCCAACACTTCAGCTGAAAGCATTGAGGTGGTAAAGTTCTGCCCAAATCCTTCGTATTCTTCAGGTATTGATATTCCCAACAAGCCTAATTCACCTGATTTTTTCAGCAGGTCTTCCATCAGCCCCTCCTCTTTTTTATCAATACGATCAACAATCGGGAGTACTTCTGTTTCCAGAAAATCTTCACAAGTTTGTGCAATCATCGTTTGTTCCTCGTCAAACTCTTCGGGGATAAAAATATCTTCAGGCTGAACGTCTTTTGTTAAAAATTCGCCTCCTTTTATTTTTAATTCATTTTTTTCCATTGGTATAAGTTTTTGATTATAAATCGAGTGCTTGTTCAATTAATTCAGCAATATCGTAATTTTTTATTTCCTCTTCCTTGTTTTTATATTTAAGTCCGTCTGTCATCATTACCATACAATAAGGGCATGCAGTAACAATAACATCTGCCCCGGTATTTAAAGCTTCTTCTGTACGCTCTATAAAAACTTCTTTGTCTCCCTTTTCAGCTTCTTTAAACATTTGTCCACCTCCTGCACCACAACACAAAGCAAAGCTCTTGTTTCTCGGCATTTCCACTTTTGTTGAAGGAATCGCTTTCAGAATATTGCGGGGGGCGTCATACTCCTTATTAATTCTCCCTAAATAGCAAGGATCATGATAGGTAAATGTTTTATTGCTAAAAACATCGCTATTCAGTTTAAGAATATTCTCCTTAATTAACTTATTAAGAAACTGAGTATGATGCCAGACTTCATAGTTTCCACCGAAATCAGGATATTCATTCTTAAATGTATTATAAGCATGAGGATCACAGGTAATTATTTTTTTCACCTCATACCCATTTAATAATTCGACATTGGTCATGGCCTGCATCTGGAACAGCATCTCATTTCCGCCCCGTCGTGCCACATCACCACTGGAAGATTCCTCAATTCCCAGAACCGCATAATCAATTTTACAATGCGTAAGAATTTTAATAAAAGCCCTGGTCACTTTTTTATATCGATCGTCAAAAGCTCCGGCACTGCCAACCCATACAAGGTACTCAGGCTTATTTCCTTTAGCAAAAAGATCGGCCATTACGGGAACTTCTATTTTTTGTTTTGCTTCTGCCATAATATCTTAAATTGAATATTTTATTTTTCGTTGATATATAGATCATCTGCCCAAAGCATTCTGTCTTCCTGGGAATATTGCCATGGGGCTCCATTGTTTTCAATATTACTGAAAATAGCATTCAGATCGCCAGGTCCTGCAGCTTCTTCCATTACCAAATACCTTCGCATTTCAAGAATCAACTGCGGTTGATTAATATTAATAGGACATTCCTGTGCGCAGGCATTGCAGGTTGTACAAGCCCAAAGCTCTTCTTCTGAAATATAATTCCGAATCAATGCCTTTTCATCCGAATAATCTTTTCCTTTTTTAAGCATTTTCGGCCCTTTTTCTTTCATACGGTCACGTACATCCATCATAATCTTTCTTGGAGATAACTTTTTGCCTGTAATATTTGCCGGGCAAACCGAAGTACATCTCCCACATTGAGTACATGCCAGAGAGTCAAAATAATTTTTCCATACAACATCCTCAACATCCAGCACTCCAAACCTGGTTGTTTCCTCTTCTTGCTCATCTGATTCTTCAAATGCAGCATTTGGATCCATCATTAATTCAACCTCCTTTTTTACATTTTCCATTGTATCCATTTTACCCAGTGGCTCCAAACGTGTAAGGAAAACATTTGGTACAGATAAGAAAACATGGAAATGCTTTGAATAAGGCAAATAATTAGCAAAAAAGAAAATCAATAATATGTGAACCCACCAGTTTATTTCGTGCAAAAGAAATAACTGATCTACCTGCATGGATGAAAACACAGGCGCGAGAAGCTGGCTTACAGGGAAGACTCCGTGTACCTCATGTCCTGCTGCTGCAGCATGCTGGATATAAAAAGTATTCATTCCTAATAGAGATATCATCAATACCAGAATGAGAGACAGCGCAATATTTGCATCTACATGGTTCCAGTGAGACATCTCAATTCCTCCAAATCTTTTTACATGAAGGAAAAGTCTTCTTGCCAAAAAGACAACAATGGCAATGGCAATAATAAAGGCGAATACATCACCTGCTCCAATGATCACATCATAAACAACACCCAGTGCTTTTAAAATTCGTTCGGTCCCAAGAATCCCATCAAGCACCATTTCAATACTACCAATTAAAATAACTATGAAACCCCAGAAAACCAAGGCGTGTAACAAACCAATTACCGGACGACGAAATATTTTTGTTTGTCCGATAGCCACTTTCATCATTTCATTAAAACGTTTTCCTAAATTTCTTACAGGGAATCCTTTTTTGGTAAGCTTAAACAAGGCAACTAACCGAAACACGGTATAGGTAAAAACACCAAGGGTGATAAGTAATGCGATTATAAAAATAATTTGCTTTGACATACTCATATTTTTTAAGTGAAAAGCAACAGATACGCTTGTTACCTGTTGCCTGAATCTTCCTTATATTTAATAAAAAGCATTAGGATTTTGCTTCTTTTGCAGCTTCGATAATTTCCGGCAACACTTTAAAGGCATCGCCAACGATTCCGTAATCAGCAACTTCGAAAACAGGAGCATCTTTATCATTGTTAATAGCAACAATACATTTGGCACCGCTAACACCTGCAATATGCTGAATTGCCCCAGAAATTCCTACTGCCACATATAAATTAGGAGCAATTATTTTTCCTGTTTGACCGGTATGTTCTTCATGAGGTCTCCATCCTTCGTCAGAAACAGGTCGTGAACATGCTGTGGCACCTCCAAGTACTTCTGCCAGTTCTTCAATTGGTTTCCAGTTTTCAGGTGCTTTCATACCTCTTCCTCCTGAAACAACTATTTCAGCATCTGTAAGCAATAACTGATCAGTATGCTTTTCTACGTTTTCCACTTTTGTTTTAATTAGTTCATCACTAATTTCCGGCTCAAAAGATTCAATATTAGCATCTTTTTTGTTCTCCACTATTTCAAAAGTATTCTGTGGTATGGTTAATACTTTTGCATCTGATTTAAGTTCCACATTAGAAAAACCTTTGCCTGAAAACACCTTCTTATTAATGATAAAAGGATCAACACTGTTTGGTAATTGTTTGACCTCTGAACCTAAGGCTGCTTTCAACTTAACTGATAATCTGGGTGCCAATGCTTTTCCCGTATTGTTGTGGGCAAAAATTAATACATTCGCTCCAACCTTTTCAGCAAGCTGACTAACAGCAGATGTATAAGCCTGATTATCGAGATTGTTCAGTTTTTCATTTTTGGTAATATATATCTTATCTGCACCATATTCTGCTAATTTTTTCAGCTCATCTTCTTCTACATTGCCTATTGAATAAGCTATAGTTTCAGTACCGAGCATCTCTGCAACTTTATTTGCAAACGATAACAACTCAAATGATAATTTTTTGAATTTGCCATCCCAATTTTCATTATAAACTAAAACTGCCATATTTAATGTTTTATTGAATTCGTAATTTGTTTGATAAAATTCTTTATATCACTTTTGCTTCATTTTGAAGCAGATCAATTAACTCTTTCGGATTTTCCGGATCAATCATCTTACATGGTGGTTTTGCCTGTGGCAATTCGTAATCTTTAACTTCAGTAAGAGGTTCCACAGAAGTAGGTTCTACAACTTTAAGAGGCTTTTTTCGTGCCATCATAATACCTCGCATGGCGGCAATTCGTGGTTCAATAGCAATTCCTTTCTGAACGATAGCCACTAAAGGCAGTTGAGAAGTAATCTCTTCTTTACCACCATCTATATCCCGCGTTATTTTGACTTCATCGTTTTCAATATTGAACGAAGAAACAGCAGAAACAGAGGGAATACCTAAAAATTCGGCCAGCATACCACCAACAGCTGATCCATTATAATCACTGGATTCAATACCTGTAAAAATAATATCAAAATTCTCTTGTTTCACAACCTCAGCTAACTGAGCTGCAACAAAGTAAGCATCTTTAGGTTCTGCATCAATTCGGATGGCATTATCTGCTCCAATAGCCATTGCTTTTCTCAATGTAGGTTCAGAAGTTTTTGTTCCTACATTCACTACTGAAACTCCATCTACCGGATTCCCTGAATCTTCCTTCAACTGAAGAGCTCTTGTCAAAGCAAGTTCATCCCAGGGATTAATAATCCATTGAACACCAGTACTATCAAAAGCTTTTTTATCCTCAGTAAACTTAACTTTCGTTGTAGTATCCGGTACGTTGCTTATACAAACTAAAATTTTCATTGATTATCGATTTAAGTTAACAATCAAGTTCGTAAAAAACTTATTATTTTGGTTTAAAGTGAATTTAAGGATAGCAAATATATAAATATCTGAATAAAATTAAAATTTTTCTATTCTTTCTGAAACAAAAATAATTCTATACTTTTACAGCTTTCAAGTTTATTTCTCTTTCAAATTTCACAGTCATGTTTACATTCATATTAGCAATTATTCTATTGGTATTGGGGTATTTCTTTTATGGAAAGTTCATTCAGCGTTTTTTTGGAGCGGATAATTCCAGAACAACTCCTGCAAACAGCATTAATGACGGAGTTGACTATATACCTATGCCTACCTGGAAAATTTTCGTTATTCAATTTTTAAATATTGCCGGACTTGGTCCGATTTTCGGGGCTATACTGGGGGCACTTTACGGTCCGATGGCTTATATCTGGATTGTGCTGGGTTGTATTTTTATGGGCTCAGTCCACGACTATTTTTCAGGAATGCTTTCTATCAGAAATAAAGGAGCAAGCTTACCTGAACTGGTTGGGAAGTATCTTGGTCCCGGATTTCAAAATTTTTTACGATTATTTACTGTTCTGCTCCTCATTTTTGTAGGTATTGCTTTTGTAACAGGACCTGCCGGATTACTTGAAGCTTTAACAGGAGCAAACAAAAAAATATGGCTATATATTATTTTTGCCTATTACCTTGTAGCTACATTATTACCCATAAATAAAATCATTGGTCTGATATATCCTTATTTTGGAATTGCTTTGTTGATTATGGCAGTAGGAATAGCAGGAGCAATGATATTCAAGGGCATTAACGGAACATTGGTTTTAAACGAGCTTACCTTTTCCGATTTTAAAAACATGCATCACAATCCTTCTCAAAATATTTTATATCCAATGATGTTTATTGTTATTTCATGTGGAGCCATTTCAGGTTTTCACAGTACACAGGCTCCCCTGATGGCTCGTTGTTTGAAAAAAGAGAAACATGGCAGAAAAGCTTTTTATGGGGCAATGATAGCAGAAGGAATTGTTGCAATCATATGGGCTACGGCTGCTATGAATTATTTTGGAAATGTTGACGGGCTTGCTGATGCCATGTCACCTAAGACCCACAACCCGGCATGGGTTGTAAACGAAATAAGTCAAACGTGGTTAGGTAAAGTTGGAGGTATCCTGGCCATAGTGGGTGTAATAGCCTGTCCAATTACTACGGGTGATACTGCTTTCAGAAGTGCCAGACTCACCATAGCCGATATTTTTAATTACAAACAAAGTAAACTTAACAGCAGATTAGCAGTTAGCATTCCCCTTTTTGCAATAGGATTTACAATGTCGCAACTGGAATTTTCTACCATATGGAAATACCTGGGGTTATCCAATCAAATTCTGGCCGTGTTTGTATTATGGACCGGCGCCATGTATTTGGCTGTTAAAAAGAAAAATCATTTATTCCTTTCAATTCCGGCTACTTTCCTTACAGCAGTATGTTTAACTTATATTCTGGTAGCACCTCTTAAAAACGGAGGGCTTGCTTTATCCACTCAATTGGGCTATCCAGTTGGGGTATTGGCAGCTTTACTTATTTTTATTTGGTTCGTAATTATATCTAAAAAGAAAAAGGAATCACAAATAATATCCTGATGTAAAAAATACAGGGATTAAAAAATAACTAATTTTCTGCAGCCAAAATATTTTATAAGCGGGATGCGATTGAATTTTGATAATTTACTGTAAAATAAAAGATTGTACCCTCCCCGGGTTTAGATTCAAACCAAATTCTGCCATTTAATAATTCCACAATTTGTTTCACCATAGCTAATCCCATTCCGATGCCCTCAAATTCGCGTTCAGTTGATTCATCAACCTGTCTAAAAGCTCTGAAAATAATTTTAGCTTCTTCATCATCAATTCCAATGCCTGTATCTTTCACAAATAGTATTAACCTTGACTCTTCATCAATTGTGTAGCCAAAAACTATTTCCCCTTGCTTTGTAAATTTAAAAGCATTGCTCAGTAAAATATCCAATATCTTTTTTAATCGAAATCGATCAGTTAATATGTAGGCATCCTCATCACTCCAGTCTTTCTGAAGTCTGAAATCCACAGTTTTTGTTTGATCTGCGTAAGAAAGATAAATCTTTTTCAATAATTTATTCAGATTAAATGAAACAAAGTTGGGTTTAACCCGCTCCATTTCAAACTTTGAAAAATCAATTAAATTGTCTATAAGATTCGTAAGTCTTTCAGTATTGCTTTCTATCGACTTAATACACTCCTTCTCTTCAGTATCTGATAAGCTATGACCTTCCAGTAAATTTGCAAAACCAACTATTGCATTTAAGGGTGTTCTTATTTCATGGGAAACATTTCTAAGAAAAGAAGATTTTAACCGATCTGCTTCTTCAGCTTTAACTTTAGCCTCTACCAAATCTTCTTCCGACTTTTTTAAATTTGATACCAGATAGTCAATTTTATCCATAAACATATTAAAATGCTTTGTAAGCTCCCCAATTTCATCTTTCCTAACTATTTTAGCTCTTTGGTCTAACTGCCCTTTTAATCCTTTCCTGAAATACTCTACTAGCTGGCTAATTGGTTTTGTCAAAGACATTCCCATAAAATAAGCAAGAATCCATGATATAATTATTGCTCCAATTATAACATAGATGATACTTCTCCGAATATCTATTACATTTTTATAAATCTCACTGGCAGGGGCAGTTGCTGCAATAAACCATCCGTTATGCAGTTTTTTATATCCCAGAATTTTATCCTTTTCCCTGTAAGAATATTTAAAAATACCTTTGTCGCTCGTTTCAATTAATTGACAAAACTTTCCATAATCTTCTTCTGAAAGTTCGCTTTGCATAAAATCCCCTTTTCGTTCTGGATGAACGATAAACCGTTTTTCTCCATTCAAAAGAAAAATATATCCTGTTTCATAAACAGTTATATTAAATATTTCATTAGAAAAATTATGAAAATCAAAATCGGAGCCAACGGCAGCAATTGTTGTATTTTTAATATCTACAGCTTTAGAATATGAAATAATCTGTCTGTCCCAATCCCACCAATAATAAGGTTCTGTCCATATATCTCCATATTCCATAGCTCCTGTCCACCATTTCATATTGGAATTTGTAAGGTCCATATCAGTAACCCTGTATTGAGTACTTCTCTGGTAATAACCCGGGTTGCTTTTATTTTCTACAAAACTGATAGAGTGCCCTCCAGGAGTAATTTGAGGATGAAAAACGATCCATAAACTTAAAGGTTGCATTGACCTGCATATACTGTCAACTAAAGGAGAATATTTCTTCTTATATCGGATCAGTGCTTGTTCATTATTCAATATTTTATCTGTATTGAAGGTTGCTTTTAATAATCCCTCAAGCATCTGAGCTGATTGTTCCAGGTGGTATAATCCTTTTTCAAGTTTATTTGCATGTTTCTCGGTAAGTTCAAGCAATCGCTTATTTGCTTCTTTTGAGGTTAATTTATTAGCATGCAAGATGCTTATAATCCCTACCAGGACTATACTAATAATAATAATACCCAGAAAAGAGAGCCATATTTTATGCCGGATTTTTAACATATCCTGTGGCAATATAGCTCATAATTCATTTAAAAGCAAATAAACAAAAAAGACCTTTTATGAGTGATAATCAAAAAAGGACTAAAAATAGAATTTCTGTGATAAATACTTATTTTTTTCTATGTATTTTATTTCTAAGTTAATCCAGGCTGGTTTATCCTTAATATATTGTATATGCCAATTATAACTTATATCAGGCTGATTTGTTTCACCTTTAACATACAGAAGCTTTTTTTTATCAAAGTAATAACTTACACCGCACTTTTCCCCTGAAATATAATCGTTGTAACAATGTTTAATTGATTTTAACTCATGATTCTCTCTATAAGTAGCAATCCAATATGAAAAATTTTCCAGTTTACCTAAATCGACTTTTTTGTTTTGCTCTTTTACATAATTCACTTCCAGATCATCTTTTAGTTCCAATGAAAAAAAATTAGGTACAATAATATCATCACTATAATTTTCAGTAACAAAATTGTCCATCTCTGATACTAGTTGCCGGGGAAAGAAATCCCGGAAAACAACTTTATTGTAGTAGACAACAGAGTCATTTGAAGAAGGATGAACCAATTGAAAAATCCTTTTATTTTTCCTGGAACGTTGTATAGGTATTATGCTCCTTAGGTTTTTACGGTCTGTTTTGGTTAATTTATTGTAAGAAAAAGATGAATCGGGCGAGTACCAGTTAAAGTCTGAAAATAATTCTTTTAAATAACTACTTTTAAAGATATACCCATGCTTGGCTAAAAGCGAATAATGCGTCAGTATTAAATCAGACAAGTCCAGTTTTTCCAGTTTTTGCTGAGGTATTATGGTATCTCCTACCAGGTAATCATTTTTTTGAGCTTTTACATTTAATGCGGCAATCAGAAGCATTATAAAAATCAATTCAATTCTTTTCATATCTATTATAATTCAATTATCATCAAATTAAATTTTTATTGCAGTTTAAATAGACAAACTATTTTTTTGTAAGAATATTATATCGGGTAATTTTTAAATAAAAAAAAGGCTGCTTAAATCAGCAGCCTTTCAATTCTTTATGCCTGAGCAGTAGGTCCGCCAAAATTCATTGGCATAGAAGGACCGCCGCTTCCTTTTTTAATATCTATCTCACCATGCATTTGTTCATATTTGTCAATATTATCCTGCAAGGCTTTCAGAAATCTTTTGGCATGTTCAGGAGTAAGAATAATTCTTGACTGAACCTCAGCTTTGGGGACACCAGGCATAACCCTGATATAATCCAGTATAAATTCAGAACTTGAGTGATTAATAACAGCAAGATTTGAATAAATACCCTGAGCAACTTCTTCACTTAAATTAATATTAAGTTGATTTTTGTTGTCCTTTTTGTTTTGATCATTATTATCACTCATAAACATCTATGATTTAGAATCTACTTCTTCTCCTTTTTGACTCTTGGCTCTCATTTTTTCATAATCCTCAATAGAACCTACAATTATATCATCAAATTCTCTTCCTCCTGTACCTGCAGGTATTTTGTGACCTACAATTACATTTTCTTTGAGTCCCATAAGATCATCCATTTTTCCTCTTATGGCGGCTTCGTTGAGAACTCTTGTAGTTTCCTGGAAAGAGGCAGCAGATAAGAAACTCTTTGTTTGTAGTGCAGCCCTGGTAATCCCTTGTAACTTCTGACTTGAAGTTGCAGGAACCGCATCTCTTGCTTCAACAGGTTTCATATCTTTTCTCTTCAGCACAGAGTTTTCATCCCTTAATTTTCTTGCAGTTACAATTTGTCCTGATCTCAGGTTAGTTGAATCTCCATTATCAACAACAACTTTCTTATCGTATATCCAGTCGTTTTCTTCCTGGAATTCAACTTTATCTGCAATTTGTTTTTCAAGGAATTTAGTATCTCCGGGATCTTCGATAATCACTTTACGCATCATTTGTCGTACAATAATTTCAAAGTGCTTATCATTAATCTTCACGCCCTGCAGCCTATATACTTCCTGAACTTCGTTTACAATATACTCCTGAACCCTTGTTGGGCCTTTAATAGATAGTATATCTGCAGGAGTAATTGCTCCATCAGAAAGTGGCGTTCCAGCTTTTACGTAATCATTTTCCTGTACAAGAATTTGTTTGGAAAGTGATACGAGATATTTTTTAACTTCTCCTGTTTTCGATTTAATGATAATTTCACGATTACCACGTTTAATCTTACCGAATGAAACCTCTCCGTCAATTTCAGAAACAACTGCAGGGTTTGATGGATTTCTTGCCTCAAAGAGTTCAGTAACTCTTGGCAGACCACCGGTGATATCACCAGATTTCCCTACAGTACGCGGAATCTTAACAAGAACGTCTCCTGTATTCACTTCGTCGTCTTCCATAACGATTACATGAGCTCCAACCGGAAGGTTGTATGTTTTTAAAACATCCTCATTGTCGTTGACAATATGAATTTCAGGATTCTTCTTCTTATCTTTTGTCTCAATAATTACTTTTTCTTTGAATCCTGTCTGCTCATCAGATTCTTCTTTATAAGTAATTCCGGGAATTACATTTTTGAATTTCACTTTACCGCCTATCTCAGAAATAATCACGGCGTTATATGGATCCCATTCGCAAACTACATCTCCTTTTTTCACTTCATCTCCACTATTGTAATAGAGACGAGAACCATAAGGAATATTATTGGTGGATAAGACAATATTTGTATTCTTGTCGATAATTCGCATCTCAGCCAATCGTCCAATTACAATATCAACTTTCTTGTCTTCTTCCTGTTTTTCAACGGTCCGGAGCTCGTCAATTTCTATGTATCCATTATATTTTGATACAATGCTTGAGTTTGCAGCAATATTTGATGCTGTACCGCCCACGTGGAATGTACGAAGTGTAAGCTGCGTTCCTGGTTCACCAATGGATTGTGCTGCAATAACTCCAACAGACTCACCATTTTCAACAATATTTCCTGTTGCCAGGTTACGCCCATAACATTTAGAACATACACCCTCTTTTGACTCACAAGTTAATACAGAACGTATTTCTACCTGCTCCAATGGCGAATCTTCAATCTGCTGGGCAATTTCCTCAGTGATCATATTTCCAGATTCGACAATAAGATCGCCGGTAAACGGGTGATAGATATTATGAACTGCAATTCTACCCAGAATCCTTTCATAGAGTGTTTCTATAACCTCTTCATTCTTAGTTATCGGTCCAACCACAAGACCACGTAGAGTACCACAATCGTTCTCCCTGATAATTACATCCTGTGAAACATCAACAAGACGACGAGTCAGATAACCAGCATCTGCAGTTTTGAGAGCTGTATCAGCAAGACCTTTTCTTGCACCGTGTGTTGAAATAAAATACTCAAGAACCGATAATCCTTCTTTAAAATTAGACAGAATGGGGTTTTCGATAATTTCAGAACCTGAGGTTCCGGATTTCTGAGGCTTCGCCATCAGTCCTCTCATTCCTGAGAGCTGTCGTATCTGTTCTTTTGAACCTCTTGCGCCGGAATCAAGCATCATAAATACTGAGTTGAAGCCCTGATTGTCTTCACTCAGTTTTTTCATTAATATTTGAGTAAGATTGGCATTTGTATGGGTCCAGATGTCAATAATCTGGTTATATCGTTCTTTATTGGTAATAAAACCCATGTTATAGTTGTTCAGCACCTCATCAACCTGATTATAACCCTGAGGCACAAGCTCATCTTTTTCTGTAGGAATAATAATATCATCCAGGTTAAAAGATAAACCACCTCTGAATGCCATTTGGAATCCGAGATCCTTAATATCATCAAGGAACTTTGATATTTTGGGAACATCTGTTTTCTTCAGAACCTCTCCAATAATATCTCTTAATGATTTTTTAGTCAATAATCGGTTTATATAGCCAATATTTTCAGGAACAAACTGATTAAATATTATTCGTCCAACAGTGGTTTCAACGTTATTCTTAATTTTATTGCCCTTTTCATCAATATCGTCAACTTTCACCTTTACTTCAGCATGAAGGTCAACTGCTTTTTCGTTATAGGCAATAATTGCTTCTTCTGTTGAATAAAACCTTAGTCCTTCTCCTTTTACGCCTTTTCTTGGTTTGGTAATATAGTATAAGCCCAATACCATATCCTGTGAAGGCACAGTAATAGGTGCTCCATTAGCAGGATTAAGCACATTATGAGTAGACAACATCAACAACTGAGCTTCCAGAATAGCAGCATTACCTAAAGGAAGGTGTACCGCCATCTGGTCACCATCAAAGTCGGCATTAAAAGGTGTACAAACTAATGGATGCAACTGAATAGCTTTTCCTTCGATAAGTTTCGGCTGGAAAGCCTGGATTCCTAGTCGGTGCAATGTAGGAGCACGGTTCAACATAACCGGGTGTCCTTTCATTACATTCTCCAGGATATCCCA
>CAYWSJ010000058.1:0-21290 GCA_964461045.1 uncultured Bacteroidales bacterium
GGTTTAACGTTTAAGGTTCAATGTTTAATGTTAATCCGTAGAAATAGTTTCAGAACTCAAATAAAAACACAGCTCCTGCGATAGCTGGAGTCGCGAAGGGACGACCTTTGCGTTCTCTGCGTGAATCCTGTTAATTCACGCAAAGGCCGCTAAGATTCAGACGCGAAGATCGCAAAGAACGCATCCTTTAAACGAGAACGACAAACGAAAGGCATTTGTTACAAATGAGCGCCAGCCGGGTTTGATTTCTGCATTCTGCTTTCTTTCAAACATCCAGTATCCAATATCGACTAACTGCTGATTATTGTTTTAACAGGTAATTTAATCAGGAAGAAGAAGAAAAGTTATTTCTGCCCCAGCAATTTAAGCATTTGGGCGTGTTTTCCCAGGGCTTTGAAAAAAGAGGGTTCCACCCGGTAAACCACCCCATGTTTTTCTGTCAGCTCTTTCACAATGGGCGACAATTTTTTGTAGTGCACATGAGAAATGTTGGGGAACAGATGATGAATGGCATGATAATTTAATCCCCCGGCAAACCAGGTAAGCAATTTATTTTTTTGGGCATAATCTGAAGTAACCGACAATTGATGGACAATCCAGTTTTTTTGCATTCTTCCGTTTTCGTCGGGTAGGGGGTATTCACTTTCAGGCATTATATGGGCTGTTTGAAAAATAACGGACAGCAAAAATCCGGCAATGAAATGCATGATCAAAAAGAAGATCAGGGTAAGATACCAGGGTATGGGAAGGATAAGCATCGGGGCAACCAGGAAGACGGCGTAATAGAGTATCTTTGAGAATATCAGGTCGGCAAGCAGGAGTCCGAACGATTTGTTCTCTTTTTTCCATATATCTCTTTTGCGATAGTTGAACAGTTGCACAAAATCTTTGCTGGTAATCCACAGAAGAGTCATGAGTCCGTACAAGAACCACCCAAACAGAAACTGGTATTTGTGTACTTTACGAAGTTTTTTATGGGGTGAAAACCTCAGTATGGGTGTGGGATTGATGTCATCATCAAATTTATCGATATTTGTATATGCATGGTGAATGGTATTGTGCTGAATGCGCCAGTTGGCAGGCAAACCACCAAGCAGGTAAAGCGTATTTCCGAATATCCTGTTTACCTGGTTGTTTTTTGAAAAGCTGCCATGGTTGGCATCGTGCATCACATTCATACCTGTGCCGGCCATTCCGAATCCCATTAGTACCCAGCACAAGAAAATGAACGGGGTGGAAGTAACAATTCCGGTAAGCATCAGAATTAAGGGGCCAAGATATAATGCCAGCATCACTGCCGTCTTGATTATCAAAGAGGTATTGCCACTTTTTGAGCGATGGGTCTTTTCAAAATATTCGTCTACCCTCTTTCTCAGTTCACGCATGAAATCAATTTTTTCATCTGCCGGAAACTGAATAGATTCTGTAACCATTAATCTGTCCCTTCCTGTTATTTGTTTCGTAGTTGCACTTATTACAAAGGTATTGTATAATTGAATATTTTGCAATTAAAACTATTACGGCTGGAATTCTGCCGGTCTTCGTTTTTAGCGAGTACTTTTTATTTGTCAGGCCGTTAAGCGCCTTCTTAAATCAGGCACAAGCTTGCGCTTGCGCCAGTGAGGGTGGAGACTACTGGCTGGCTCTCGTTACAAAAGATCTCCAGCCGGGGAAGACAGACATTGTTCATTTCTCATTTCTCATATATAATTTCCCATTGCCCATTATTCAATTCGTTCATGAAGATACACGTTGCCCATTGCTCATCTTTCTCTCCTCACAAGCGGAACATATTTTTTTTCCCCCGTGTATTTACAATAACCGATAATTTTCATAACTTGAACTTTTATAGTTTTGGGAATCAGGCGGCAGTTTTTCATAAAGATATTTATGCATCCTGTTTTGCACCCGGAGAATGCTCCACTCTCATCAGAACGGGCCATAATTCCGTGTAATACAATTGAATGTAAGCAGACCTTTTAAGGTAAATCTTTTAAATGGAAAGATATAATCATGAAGCTATGAAACGAGCGCTATTTGCCTGGATGCTTTTCACGTTGGTGTTCGTGAATTTCCAGTCTTTCAATGTGAAGGCAGATGACCCGCCTCTGAATGCTTCTTCCTCTTACGATTGCGAAGAGTGTGTACGCCATGCCATTGTTGATAAATGTACAGTCGATGATCCTTTGAAACTCATTGTGGAGGGAGAAGGAACAGAACCTTTTGAGACAGCCGCCCGTACTTATCTCTGGCAGCTATTCACATTCGAATGTCTTTATTTCCTTAACAATACAGGTGTTGTAGAGAATTATATCAAAAGCGAATACGAGATGTTACCAGACTGGTATAAAGAGAAAATTGCCAGAGGAGAGTTGCCTCCGACAACAAAATTCATCAAGTACCTGGAATCCGAATATGCCTTTGAAAATGATTTTGTCTCCGGACTGGAAGAATATACTGAAGAAGGTACATTAATCCATTCTCACTGGACTGCTAAAATGTTTTTTCTCGGAGAAGAGCGGGAATTGGTACATGAATGGAAAACAAATGGTATTCGTGATGAAGTGGCACAAATTGGTACAAGATGGACAGGCCACCGGAACAAAATGAAGTCAGCCTATAAAAATGGTCCACGGTTGGATGAAATCATTGCGCGTTTTGAAAAACGGCCGGTCAGCTGCCAGGTAAAGCCTGAGAAAAAAACGGTGGCCCAGCTGGAAAGAATCGACATTACCCTCTCTGATTTCATAGATGTGTTCGGAGAACCCTCCCGTGAGTTCAACCGCATCATGGTGCATGCTTATCATGGGAAGATTTTAAATGGGGAGCCCTGCCTTACCGGACCGGATTATAAAGTCTTCAAATTAGACCAGTTGCCTGTTGTTGTTAAATACCAGGGTCCTGAAAAATGTGATGCAGAGGAAGACCGCATTACCATCTTCAGAACCTGCCAGATTCTACCTGAAGACCGAAACCCCATTGAAGAAACAATAATTGAAAGGGATATTGAAGAACTGAAATTGACCATTGATTGTCCGGATGCCCTTCTTACGCTGAATAAAACCATCAACACACGGGTATATTCAAAAAAAGAAGAGATGACAGGTAGCTGCGATGAGAAGAAGGTAAACAAATATGACCTGAATGAGCAAATTAGTGCTAAAGTTTTGGTAAGTCTTAAACAGCAGGAAGTTGGAGATATGCCCTTTACTGGTCAGCGAATGGTTTATTATGTGCCAACGAACATTCAAATCACCAATTTTGATCTGACATCCAAAGAAGTTCGGTATTCCTATGCAAACATTACGAAATTAGGCTGTAGATCAGGAGGTTACAAAACAACAATAACCACCGGCATTCATGCGCAGCAACCCAAAATTGAACAGAAGGAATTTTTTATGCAGCAACCCTGGATTGTTGTATATGACAAGAAACCCGGGAAAGCAGTCAAGATGATCCCGGCCGGGTACAGCATTGCCTTTGAGAAGATGATCAAAGTGGAGCTGGAGTCGTCCAAGTGGTCAAAAAAAGGAAAAGAGAATGATTCAAAAACAGACCAGCAAACTAAACAGGGACAGTTTGCCCTTGGTCCTGTGGGGAAAACGATACCGGATCCCACTGTTCAGAGCAATCAGCAAAATTTAAAAAATTATCTTGAAGAGTATGGTGTAGAACTGCCAGAAGGTGTAGATATTCCACAGCCCAAGACGAAGGAAATTAAGGGAGAAATACAGCAAGATTTACTTGTTATTTCGGGAGATGGTAAGCGGAAATTCGGCGGCAAAGGAGAAAAAGAAGAGCACAATATGACAGAGAATGGTTATGAACAGAAGAAGCAACAATACGAATGGTTTATGATCATAAATAAAAAGAAGTAAAATCCTAAAATACAACTTTATGAAAAAATTTATGACATTATTGATCTGCAGTATGATTTTTATTAGCTGTTCAAATACACTTAAGGCTCAGTTTATTGCCGAGATGCATCTTAGTAAGAGTGATGAAGAAGGAATTTACCAGGTTTATCACGATGGAACGAATTATAGGTATGAATTTGAGGAAGAAGGTACTCCCCTTGTTGTAATTGTTCATCCTCAAAAGAATAAAACTCATATTTTGTTTCCTGAAAAGAAAATGTTCCAGGAAATGGGTACTCAAACCACACGAAGCCTGAGCAATGATCCGGTTCAGACGATGCGGTATATGGAAGAGGCCTTTACTGTGAAAACCCTGGGGAAAGAAAAGATCAATGGATTGGAATGTGAAAAGCGAGAAATCTATTCTGAAGGCCAATTGTTAAACACGAATTGGTATTCAGAAAAACTTCAGTTCCCGGTTAAAATTAAACAGCCAAATCGATATACAATGGAACTTAAAAATATCAGGCAGAAAAAGCCTGATAAATTATTGTTTCAGATTCCGGCGGATTATTCATTGGTTGACAGAAATATGACACCGGTTGAGCCGGAACCGGCACCTCCTGAAATGTGGAATGCCCTGGAGAAAAAGGTTCCGTTCAAAGAAATATTTAAAAGAGGCGACCGTATCGAGGTAGCTATAAAAGAATCAGGTAACTATAAGGTAGTGTATACCAACAAAGGAGACAAACCAGCAAAAGCAATGTACGAAATTAAGGAAGGAGGGCAGGTTTTGCCATTGGGTAAAATGGGACCTGCTGACTTCAGGAGCAAAAAGGTGCAGCCCGGCGGGCACAAGTCGGTAGTCCTAAGACTGACACCTCAAAAAGCTTTAGTCGTAAAGGTATTGTACGGGGAACTGGAAGTTTCTGTAACTCCGGAGTAATTTGGTTCAAAGATTCAATTTAGTGTGTAATTAATTCGATGGGGAAATAATTTAGAATTAATTACCAGTTAACTTTTTTTGTACTTCTCTTATGGTGCATCTGCATAAGGTGTTTAGGGGAAGTTGTTTCTATAATTCCGGGTTCTCTTTATTTTTATTGAACAATCCAGTTAGCGGGTATGTATCAATTCCCGTCTGGCTTTTTTTTAGTCTGTTTGATGAAACAATAAAGAGTCTGTTTATTTTGGCCGTTTTTTACTATTCTTTTTTTTATAAAAGATGTTCTTTTAGGCAATTTTATTTAAATCAAAAAAGAAAAGAATATGAAAAAGATCTATTTATTAACAGTGGTATTTGTCACTCTCCTGTCCACTGCAGCTTTTGCACAGGAAGAAACAAATGATGATCAGCAAGACACCACAAAAACAAGCTTAGATTTATCCTATAATAAGGGTGATGTTTTAGCACAGGCAGGGATTTCCCTGGGTTATTACGGTTATGGTTATTCAGGCAGCCGAACGGGTTTTACCCTTCCTGTTACGGCATCTCTTGAATATGGCATTAGTGATAAAATTAGTGCAGGTCCTTATGCTGGTTTTGCGCGATGGTCATACAAATATTATGACTATAAGTACTCATGGACATTTATTTCTCTTGGCGCCAGGGGGTCTTTTCATTACACCCAGTTTTTCAACGAAATTTTTGATACAGAACTGGATGAAAGCAAGTACGATCTTTATATTACCATTATAGCAGGTATTGAAATACGAAATTTTTCATCCAGTGATGATTTTTTTACTGATTATTATGACAATGATGTAACCGGAGTATTTGGTCCGATGCTTGGATTCAGATATTACTTTAATCCATCGTTCAGCGCTTTTTTCGAAGGAGGAAGAGGAGCTTTTGGTTATGGAAATTTTGGCGTTTCAATGAAGTTTTAATCATCCAAGATAAAGATTTGGCATTGCTGCCAGGCGGTATTCAACAGTCTGGCAGCTTTAGCAGAGAGATTTTATGGATGCAGGTTAAAATTTAAGCGACAATCCTGCGCCAAAGACTTCTTTGAATTGGATTCGGGGTCCGTGTTCCTGTCCGCTTTTGTCTACGTATTTTATGTTGTCATCATAGATAAGCTGTGAGTTGAAGTTGGCAGTCAGGTACTTATTTACTTTCATGCTAATGAGTATTTCCCAGTTGATGTCAACATTTTCAGGTTCTTCAATATAGTTGGAGAAAAGATCCAGTTTGGTGTTCAGGGTAACATTGTCCCAAATTTCCTGTTTGAAAGCTATTTTTACAAAACCACCAAACTCATTTCTGATATTTTCTCCGGGCTCAACACCGAATGCACCTCTTGCTGAGAGGACATCGTCCATTACAAAAGTTGATTTCCCGGTGACCGGCGAGATGAGCATGGTAAAATTATCTCCGGGCTTATAATCCATACCTGCTGAAAGAAACATGTAGGCAGGAGCCATAAATTCGGAGAGAAGCGTTTTTGTTCCTGCTTCCTCATTATATTTAAAACCTTTGTCGAACTGGGTTTTGAAAGTGAATGATCCACTATAGTACCAATTTGAAGAGGATTTATAACCAAATTTTGAACTGATTTCAAATTTGTCATCAGTTTTCCTGACACCTCTTTCTCCCTGTTTGATTATGCCATATCCAACATCCAATGAGTTATCCCATGAAGTACGCTCTTTTTTGTAATTGGCATGCAGACTAAAAATTCCGTTTAAGGAGTAGCTATTTTCACCTCCGGCAGCCCAGTTTTGAAAAGAAACCTGTGAAAAATTCAACGAACTAACGCCACCGGTTTTCCAGAGTTTTGTGGTATCTTTCTTTTCTTCCTGAGCTATTGAAGGTTGAAGGCAAAATAATAACAATAGTATAGATAATATTTTTTTCATTTTTATTTAAAGGTACATTTTTTGACGTGATTTGTCAAAAGTACTTTTTATCAAAACGGGAAGAAACAGGAGAAATATTGTATAAGCCATTATTAATTAACAAAATACAAACATTCGTTGTTTGGTTTTAAATATTATTGTATCTTTGAAGTCAAACAGGTTTAGCTAAAAAATAATATGAGTCAACAGGAAAATTTAGAAGAAACAAAAGATCAGCTGATCCGGCTTACCTCAGAATTTTGTGATCAGAAGCTGGATGAGGAACACAAAGAGCTTACTCAAAAGTTAATTAATAAGCTTTACAGCAAGAATACAAGACCTTTTGAATCAAACAACTTAAAACAGTGGGCATCAGGCATTATTCATGCGATAGGTTCAGCCAACCTCTTGTTTGATGATTCATTTGAACCTTATATTAGTGAACAGGAGCTGTTGGATTATTTTGAGGTAGAAAAATACGTGATTTTCAGAAATTCTACTTTTATTACAGAGCAACTGAACCTGGATATTTTTGACCGTGATCCCTCCATCAGAAAACTGGATGATAAGAACCCACTGAAGGATAAGGTATCTTTTGATGGGATTCCCATTACAATAGACTTGCTTTCCTCTAAACTTCAGGAGAAAATAAGGAATATGCAGGCAAAGGGATACCAGATTGAAATCCGAACCAATGATAAGTAATTAGTTGTTTCAGAAAATTATATGAACGTCTATTTTATTGTATTTGCTTGCTGATTTCATCTAATAAGTCCATTTCTTCTTTCAACAATTTTATTTTCATGGCTGTTGCATTGCTCTCTGCTTGCTTTGTGTTTGATGCTCCTGGTATTGCAAATACCTCTTCTCCATGAAAATTGATAAGCCAGTTCAAGGCTATTTGTGCTGGTGTTGCTTCATGTTTTTCAGCAATTTGTTTCAATTTGTCAATTAAAGGTTTTGTTTGATTTAACCGGGATTCTTTAAATGCGGACATTTTCTTTCTGAATCCTTTTTTTGATTTTATTGCTTCAGGATTGTCGTGGTATTTCCCGGTAAGCAAGCCTTGTGCCAGGGGCGAGTATGCTATAATTGCTATTCCCAGTTCTTTTGCAGTTTCCATAATACCATTGTGCTCAATTTTTCTGTTCAGCATATTGTACTGTACCTGGTTGGAAGCAAGCACATATCCATATTTTTTTAGTTCTTTATGTGCTTTTTGCATTTGTGATGCAGAGAAGTTACTCACACCTACATATTTTACCTGGTTTTCATTAACCAGCCTGGCCATGGCTAACATCTCTTTCCTGACAGATGAAAAAGAGAGCGGGTTATGAACCTGGTGAAGCGAGATTGTATATCCGCCAAGCGCTTTTTTCCTGTCGTCGATGGTTTTAACGATTGATCCTGCAAACCTTAGAATGGGCGACCATTTGGTTGCCACGTAAACATCCTGGTCTTTAATACCTGCAAGTTCAAGAGCCCGGGCAAGCGTTCTTTCCGACTCACCATTGCCATATAATTCTGCAGTATCAAACCAGTTTATTCCGTTGTTATATGCTGTTTGTACAATTTTATAACTCTCTTCGTCCGATAAAACGGGCCAGAATTTTCCTGCCAGGTTTTTTCTTTTGCTGAATTGCCAGGTGCCCAGTCCAATGGGAGATAACTTGAGACTTGTTTTTCCAAATTTGCGCAGATAATTTTCTTTTTGTGCCATGAAACAGTTTGTTTTTGTTTAACTGGTTTACAAAAATAAACGGCGATTTGTTTTGATTTTGAGAAAAATATTTAGATACAACAAACCTGCAATATATTAAAATTAGCATTTAAAATTTATTAATAATTAGACATCTACAATAATTTTTCTTATTTTATCGTCACAACAAAAAAACTGTATTATGAAAATATTAAGAATAACTTTATCGATTATGCTGGTGGCTGCTATTTTTGCCGGATGCAAACAAAAGCCCGGTGAAGAGGAAAAAGCAGAAAAATCCACCGAAAGCGAGAAACCTGAGTTAACCGGTAAATGGAGTACGGATTCTGTATTTAAAATTCCGGAATCTGTTTGTTATGATTCTGCAAGAGATGTACTTTATGTATCGAATATTAAGGGGAAACCGACGGAAAAAGACAAAGAGGGTTTTATTTCAAAAGTTTCAACCAGTGGTGAGATACTGAGTCTAAAATGGGCTGTTGGATTGGATGCTCCCAAAGGAATGGGAGTAAAGGGAGATAAGCTGTATGTGACGAATGTGGATGAAATTGTAGAAATCGATATTAAAGATCATGCAATTACAGGCAGATTCGCTTGTGAAGGATCTAAATTTATGAATGACATAGCCATCAATGAAAAAGGGGCAGTATTTGCTTCTGACATGGCTACAGGATTAATTTACCGCCTGAAAGAAGGGAAGGCTGAGAAGTGGATTGAGTCGGATGTCCTGAAAAGCCCGAACGGTCTTTTTACTGAGAAGAATCAGCTTCTCATTGGTATGAAAGGCAAGGTAATGAAAGCAGATTATCTCACAGGTGATTTGACGGAATATATTTCAAACACCGGGGGAATTGACGGACTTGAAAAAGTAAAAGAGGGTGTTTATATAAAATCCGACTGGACCGGTCACGTTCATCTCCTGTATCCGGACAAAGAAAAAGAGATGATACTGAATACTGCCGCGGATAAGATTAATGCGGCAGATATCGAGTTTGTTCCCGGCAAGAACATGCTATATGTACCAACCTTTAACGATAACAGGGTAATGGCTTATAAACTTAAATTTTAGAATGTATTTGTATAATAAAAAGGAACTGTCTCTTGGTTTTGCAGGCAGTTCCTTTTTTATTTGGTTTTCTGTTTTTATTCTTTTTCGTCTTCCTTGTTTTTCACATATTTCTCTAGCCAGCGATCTTGTTCCCAGAGCATGTGCAGGATATTTTTTTTGGCTGCATAACCATGACTTTCTTTGGGGAGCATTACCAGTCTAACAGTAGCTCCAAGCCCTTTAAGCGCATTAAAATATCGTTCGCTCTGCATGGGGTAGGTGCCTGAATTATTATCTGCCTCACCATGAACAAGAAGGAGAGGAGTATTCATTTCATCGGCATGCATAAAAGGAGACATGTTGTAATAAATTTCAGGCGCTTCCCAGTAGTTTCTTTCTTCACTCTGGAAACCAAAAGGAGTAAGCGTGCGGTTATACGCACCACTTCTGGCAATTCCCGCAGCAAACAGGTCGGAATGAGAAAGCAGGTTGGCTGTCATAAATGCTCCGTAAGAATGACCGCCCACAGCTACTCTTTCCCGGTCAATGTAACCAAGGTCATCTACGGCATCTATTGCTGCTTTTGCATTTGAAACCAATTGTGGTATGAATGAATCGTTTGGTTCTTCTTCGTCTTCGCCGATAATTGGGAATGAAGCGTCATCTAAAACAGCGTAGCCTTTCATTACCCAAAAAACAGGCGATCCATACCACGGATACGTGAACTCATTGGGCGAAGAGGTAACCTGGCTGGCGCTGGCTTTGTCTTTAAATTCATGAGGATAAGCCCACATCAGCATAGGAAGTTTTTCTTTCTTTTCTTTGTCGTAGTTTGGCGGAAGATATAGAGTGGCCGAAAGATCAATTCCATCTTCACGTTTGTATTTGATAACTTCCTTGTGTACATTCGTCAGTTCTTCAAAAGGATTCTCAAAGAAAGTAATGGGTTGGGGCTCCTTTTTGTTTTTTATGTTTCTGATATAATAATTCGGGTAATCTTTTTTTGATTCGATCCTGGTCAGGATTTTTCCTTTTTTCATATCCAGGGCAAACCATATTCGCTCGAGCTTGTTGTTTGGTTTGGCTCTCCACAGGCGTTCTGTTTCTTTTGTTTGCAGATTAAATTTGTCGACAAAAGGAAGGATGCCTTTTTTTGAATATCCGTCGCCAAGGAGATACAGGTGATTGTTGTCGATTACAAGTTCGTTTTTTCCATACTTGTTTTCCTTTGTTGCAGGTCTTCCCGGATCATTATAACGGTCCTGGTAATTGCGGTCAAATAAAATTTCAGGTTCCTCAGAAGGATCGGATGGGTTGAACAGATAGGCTTTTGTATTTCTTGTGTTCCACCAGTAATCCTGTGCAATGGCTGTTTTGTCATTTCCCCAGTAAATTCCGCCAAAACGATTGATAGTTTTCAGGATGCTTTTAGGTTCTTCTTTGAAGGGAGCTTTCCACACAAATACTTCGTCTCTGTATTCTGCCTCTTTTTGAGGGTCGCCGCCATCCAGCGCTTCAGCAAAACATAAGGTTGCCGGTTTGTCATTGCGCCAGCTTATGCTTCTTTTTCCTGTTCGTGTGGACATGAACCCTTTGGGAAGATCTTCTGTAAGAGGTACTTCAACAATTGTTTTGATTTTTTTCCCTGTCTTATCATAGACGGTTGTTTCAGATGGGAAACGATAAAAGGGCACCAGATATGAGAAGGGCCTTTTAATTTTTGTGATTTTCACATATTCGCCATCAGGTGAAAAGGATATTCCGCGGTACATGGCAGTTTTTTTCCATTGTGATTTTTCGCCTTCCAGGGATATTTTGTAGATTGTTGAGCGAACCAGTTGTTCAAAATTGAATTCATCGGCCTTGTCTTCCAAAAGATCCTGGTAAGTTCTGTTTTGCGCTTTTTTCCCTTTATTTACTGAAACTCTCGGTCCTTCCGGGATAGCTTCGCTTTTATCAATCAGTGGTTTGCGATCTTCCGGGACAAATTTAACAAGTAGCGCTTTGTTGTTAGTGAACCACTGAAAAGGACTGCTCATGTTTGCATTTACACGGGGTTCTGTTAGTTTTTTACATTGTGCCTTTTTGAGATTCAGCACCCATAACTCCACTCCTTTTTGCGTGGTGTTTGTGAAAGCCATCATGCTTTCATCCGGCGACCAGTTGAAATTTGAAAGTCTGGGGTTTTCAGGGAGACCTTTGATTGATATTTCTTCCTTTTCGCCCACTCTCATGACAGAAATGTTGTTATAAAATCTTTCTCTGCTTCCAATATTTGTTTTAGGATTAATTCTTAGTCCGGCAAGTCGCATTTCTTTTTCTGAAAGTTCTTCAAGAGATTTAAACTGGTCTCTGTACATAAGCACCATATTTTCACCTTTGGAATCAATTCTTACATTTGGAGCACGAGGGGTATCAACCAGTTTGAGAATCTCTTCAGAAGGTTTTTGATAAGTAATGTTTACCTGTGAATAAGATAAAACGGGGCATAAAAGAACCATGCCCAGGATAATAAAAAATATTTTCTTCATAGATATTAAGTTTAGGGATTCTTTTTAATTTTTTCAAACACTAATTTACATAAAGTTTTTGATTTTTTTGCAGACCTCAAGCCCTTCTTTGTCTTTTCAGTCTATTTTTCTTTTTGAAGGACCTCATCTGAATAATATGATTTCACAGGTTCGCGGAGATTGTAGCCCGAACGCATTACTTCGCCATAAGCTCCGGTGCTGTGAATAACCAGCAGATCTCCTCTTTTCACATTAGTGAGCTTTACCTGTTTTCCAAAATAGTCAGATGATTCACAGACAGGACCTACAATGTCGTATTTTTCGGTATTTCCTGTTCCCGATATATTTGTAATTTTATGATATGCCTGGTAAAGAGCAGGTCTGATAAGCTCAGTCATACCGGCATCTACTATTGCGAATTTAGTATTTACCCCTTCTTTAATATACAGCGTTCGTGTAACAAGTTTTCCACATTGACCAACCACAGAGCGCCCTAGTTCAAAGTGTAATTTTTGTGAGGGTTCTTTTTCTAAAAATTTTCTAAAAATTTTAAAGTAAGATTTAAAATCCGGGATCATCTCTTTACCGGGATTCTCATAATTAATCCCCAGTCCGCCGCCCAGGTTGAGGTCTGTTAAAGAAACACCTTCTTTTTTGAAAATTAGCTGTATCTCATTAACCCGCAGACATAACTTCTTGAATATTTCCATGTCGGTTATCTGTGAACCGATGTGGACATGCAACCCTTTTAATTCGATGTGTTGCATCTTTATACTCGCACGAATATGGTGAAATAAATCAGTTTTATTTATTCCAAATTTATTTTCTTCCGCACCAGTTGTGATGTAATGATGTGTATTTGCATTTATTCCGGGGTTTACACGAAGGGCTACCCGTGCTGTTTTCTTTTTTAGTCCGGCTTTCTCATTGATCACTTCAATTTCAGGCAATGATTCGCAGTTAAAAAATGCAATATCCTGATCTAATGCCAAATCGATTTCACGGTCTGATTTGCCAACCCCTGCAAAAACAATTTTTTCGGGACGAAAGCCATGATTAACAGCATGTTTAATCTCATTGCCACTCACACAATCGGCACCCAGTCCATACTCTCTGATAAGCCTGAGAATTCTGGAATTTGCATTTGCTTTTATGGCATAATGAATTTCGTAGCCATCGTTTTCCTGAATTTTTTTTAATTGTTCCAGTGTTTCTTTCAGAAGTTTGAGGTCATAATAATAAAAGGGTGTTTCCATATTTTGTAAAAGGCTTGTATTATTTTTCATGGGTAAAAAGATTGTTGTTAAGCGTTTCGAGTGTTTTCACTTTATCCTTTGTGTTTACCAGTAAGGTTAGGTTGTATTGGCTGCCGCCATAAGAGATCATTCGTACCGGGACATCGGCAAGCGCATTGAATATTTTTGCCACAATTCCTTTCTTGTCAGGAAGTAGATTTCCGACAATGCAGATGATGCTCTGCTTGTTATCGACTTCAATTTTTCCGAGTATTTTTAGGTCCTCCAGGATTTGATCCATGAACAAGGTGTTGTCTATGGTAACAGAAACAGCTACTTCTGATGTTGTAATTACATCCACGGGTGTCTGATACCTTTCAAATACCTCAAACACTCTTCTGATAAATCCGTATGCCAGCAGCATTCGGTTTGATTTGATTTTGATGACGGTGATTCCATCTTTGGCAGCAACTGCTTTAACGTCTTCTTTCGGGGATAAGTTGGCTATAATTGTACCTTTATCCTCCGGAACCATTGTATTTTTAAGTCGTACCGGAATGTCTTTTAATTTGCACGGCAGTACACTTGATGGATGAAGGATTTTGGCGCCAAAATAGGCAAGTTCTGCGGCTTCATCAAACGATAATTTTTTAATACTACGTGTTTTTTTAACATAACGGGGATCGTTATTATGAAAACCGTTGATATCTGTCCAGATTTGCAATTCTTTCGCATTAATTGCTGCAGCTATAAGTGATGCAGTAAAATCACTACCTCCGCGTTTCAGATTGTCTGTCTCACCCAAAGCATTTTTGCATATGTATCCCTGCGTTATAAAAATTTTTTCTTCCTTGT
Organism: uncultured Bacteroidales bacterium; assembly: GCA_964461045.1. Classification (GTDB taxonomy): domain Bacteria; phylum Bacteroidota; class Bacteroidia; order Bacteroidales; family UBA12077; genus JAGXLC01. The sequence continues at coordinate 14,067 of CAYWSJ010000058.1, forward strand.
GGTGTATCAATTCTCTTTCCAGGTTTTCTTTTATATAAAATTCATCCGGTTCTTCCATTCTGTCGATTCTCATAAAATCCAGGGCAGATAACAAAATCGTTTTTATATTTTGTTCTTCCATAAAATAGTGCAGCAGGGCGGTGGATATGAGTTCTCCCCGGGCAAGGATAGATTTTGTTTGTGACTGAGAATAACTTTCATAGAAAAATGAACGGATATGACTGAAGTGGGAATAAATCATTTCCATTGCTTTATTTGATTGTTTTTTAGTTTTAAATAATCGGGATACAACCTGTTTATATTTTTTTTCCATGTTGTTCGTTAGCTCACTTGCTTTGTTCTTTTTGTTTTTGGATAGTTCGTTGGCGATTTCAACAAGGTTGTCTGTTGTTCGTCCCATGGCAGAAAGAACAACAATTTTACGTTCATTATTTGCAATCAGGTTTTTAATTGCTTGCATTTTTTCAGGAGTTTCTACTGATGTACCTCCGAATTTTAAAACTTTCATGATTTGTAATTTTTAATGTTAAATAAAAAAAGGCCTGCGAAAACCGCAGACCTTTATATGTTTTATCTTATAATTACAGTTTTCTTCTATTCAATTTTGAATAAACGTTTATAACACTTCTTCTTCTTAATTTCGTAAAAAATATTGGAAACAGACCCCTCAGGTTTCTGCGTTTGCATAATAGAAGGATGATTGTGGATTTGAACAAAGATGGTTTTTGTTAAATTGTTAATCATTTCCGGATTTTTGTTTAATTGTTCAAATATAGTAAAAAATTCTAAAATTCATTTGGGATTAAATTCTGTTACATTTCGTTTTAATTGAAAAATCCTGATTATAAATCTTTATATTTGCAGGAATAATCGTTCAAATCATATATAAGAAATGACACGTAAGTTTGATTTTCTCATCATTGGTTCCGGAATAGCCGGCCTTTCTTATGCCTTAAAAGTTGCCGATAAGGGGAAAGTGGGCTTGATAGCGAAGACAGATCTTGAAGAAACAAATACAAAATATGCACAGGGCGGAATAGCTGCTGTAAAGTACTCTCCGGATGATTATAGGAAGCATGTAGAAGATACATTGATTGCTGGTGACGGTTTGTGTGATCGCGAAGTGGTTGAGATGGTTGCAAAAGAAGCCCCTTCGCAAATCAATCAATTAATAAATTGGGGTGTTGAATTCGATAAAAGAGAGGATGGCAAATACGATCTTGGAAGAGAAGGAGGACATTCGGAGTATCGGGTTTTTCACCACAAAGACAATACCGGGGAAGAGATTCAGCAAAAGCTGGTTAGCCAGGTGCGAGGGCATAAGAACATTGAGATTATGGAGAATCATTTTGCCGTGGACCTTTTAACGCAGCATCATCTGGGAAAGGATGTGCGCCGGCACCATACCGATATTGAATGTTACGGAGCTTATGTCATGGATCTGAAATCCTCAATGGTAGAAAAAGTGTTGTCAAAAATTACAGTTATAGCGACCGGCGGAGTAGGAACACTATACGAAACTACCACCAATCCGCGTATAGCCACAGGAGACGGGATAGCAATGGTCTACCGTGCCAAAGGAATTATTGAGAATATGGAGTTTATACAATTTCATCCAACTGCACTTTACAATCCCGGTGAAAAACCTGCATTCCTTATTACAGAGGCACTGAGAGGCTTTGGTGCTTTATTGCGGACTACAGACGGGAATGAGTTTATGAAAAAATATGATAAACGCGGTTGTCTTGCTCCACGCGATATTGTGGCCCGCGCCATTGATAACGAAATGAAGAAAAGAGGAGATGAGCATGTCTACCTTGATTGCAGTCATCTGGACCCTGATAAGCTTAAAAGTCACTTCCCGAATATTTATGAAAAATGTCTGACTTTAAATATAGATATCACAAAAGATTATATCCCTGTTGTTCCTGCAGCCCACTATTCCTGCGGAGGAATTAAGGTTGATAAAAATGGTCGAAGTACGATTGACCGTCTTTACGCAATTGGAGAGGCCTCTTCGACAGGACTACACGGGGCAAACAGGTTGGCATCCAACTCCCTGATGGAAGCAGTTGTGTATGCCGACCATGCAGCAAAGGATTCGTTGGACCGGTTTCCTGATTTGATGTACAGAGAAGATTTGCCGGAATGGGATTACAGCGGAACTACTTTTCCCGAGGAGATGGTGATGATTACACAAAATCAGAAGGAAGTAAACCAGATTATGAGCAATTATGTAGGAATTGTACGTTCAAACCTTCGGTTGGAGAGAGCTTTGAAAAGACTGGCGATTATCTACCAGGAAACAGAGAAATTGTATGAAAAGTCTACATTGTCTACGAAGCTCTGTGAGCTAAGAAACCTCATTAATGTAGGTTATTTGGTGATTAAGATGGCGCAAAGCCTCAGGGAAAGCCGCGGACTGCATTACACTCTCGATTATCCAAAAAAAGGCTCTTTCTCCGAGTTTTAAACACCAGGAAAGCGAATAAGGGAGAGAGTCCTTTACATTCTATTAAAGAACATGATTTGTTTTGCATAAATAAGTGTAACGTGAATTTCTATGTTAAACATCCTTTATCTGAATGCCTGTGATTTAGTTGTTATACTTATATCTCACGTTAAGTGTAATAAAAAAAGACCTAACAGGTTTCGCAAACCTGTCAGGTCTTGAATTAAATTCGACAGACTTTTTTAGCGGCTACATTAAAAAAATTAATTTTTGAATATCATCATTAAAAACCAATATCACTTTCCACATCATAATATACTGTGATCGTAACCCTGATTTTGATAATTAAATAAATACGTTCCCCCGGAACAGGATCAGAGTCTCCTTCAATTCGGAAAACAATTGACAGCGGATCGTTGTCCACAACAAAACCATACAATTGATCTCTAAGTTTATTTACAGCAGCTGTAACCAGGTTGGGCATTGCCCTGTAATTCAAATATAGATTTACAGGCAAAGTCACATCTTTAGCAAAAGGGTCAGGTTCCGTTCCTGCATACACGTTCATTTTTACAGCAGAAGCTTCATTTTCAGTCTGTGGATTGGACTTTATGGCAAAAGACTCAATGTTTACCCCTCTGATTATGGCGTCTTCAGGCAAATCAAGGTCTTTGTTAAAATCATCCGCAAATAAAGTATAAGTTTCGCTAAAAGCTCCCGTCTCGTCCACCGTATATTCCAGGTCTTTAGTTACGGTGTTTACAAAGGTATAGGTTGAAGGTTCACATCCCCACAACAAAGTCATACCAATTAACAGGCCAATAATAAAAGTTTTCATCATTCCATCCCCCTTATTTTTTCAACTTCATTCAAACCAAGGCCGAAGCCAACAGTTAATATACTTTGACTGGCCAGACTGTAATCTGTATTCAGTTTTACAGGTCCCAGGTTGAGGGTAAACCCTACTGTAGCTCTAATGTTATTGTTTCCTTTCAGATTGAAAGAAACTTCCGAATTGTCTTCCTCATAGGTATAACTTATATCCAGATTGGAGTTTTCATAACCCAGACCACCGTACAGTGTTACGAAAGACAATTGGTAACTGGTATGAACATTAGCAAGCCAGCCGTTGGCATCCACGATGTCTCCTACTGCAAACTGCTGCATGTAAAACCCAAAAGCTACGTGAAAAGGTTCTACAGGAAGGTACTGATCCAGGCTATGGGTTAATCCCCAGCCTAAAAGCTTTACTTTGCCCACATCCTCACCAATGTCATAGGCGGCCCAGCGGAAAGAAGCACTTGTGCCAAATAATGAACCAATGCTGAGATTTGGAACTGCCATGGGAAGATTTTTCAGGTCAAGGCCGCCAGGGAAGACATATGCCGTTCCTCCGTCTCCTTTCACCTCGACAGGATCAGTTTTACCAAATATCGTTGGAGCATCGGCAGTCTGTTGCGGAGTAAAAAAGCCCTGCGTAGTAGCCGTAAAGGTTTTATTTTTAGCGGGAATGGGAGCCGCCATTGCAGAAACTCCAAGATAAATCTGAAAACCAGGTTTTGCGATATAAGCGCTATGATACCATCCGCTGTTTAGGTTGGCACCAAAGGCATCCGCCAACGGTTGCATATAGCTTTTACCGTTGGCATCGGTGTATTTCCTGACAAAATCTTCAAACTGCTGAGCATGAAGATTGGCCGAGGTCAAGCAAATACACAAAATAACCAACTTTCCCAAATAACATTTCATGACTTTTTCTGTTTTTATAAGAAAAGTAAGTTACTAAATAAGAAACTGGAAGTCAATTTTTTATGTGAAATTCATGTGTTTTTTTTTTATTTACAAAACGTTCAAACATAAAGGATTATGAGCGGATATTAAAGTGTTGATAATAAATTGATTATACGGCTAATACGTTTGTTATGAAATACCCAGTAAAAAAAGGAAGATCAGCACAGATAGATCTAAAAAAATAGTATACAAGAATTAAATAAAAGAAGCCCTGACAGGTTTTAATACCTATCAGGGCATATGAGGATTTTAGAAATCATTTATTCTTCCCGTAATGAATAGGCAGGGTTTTTTCTTGCTGCTTTGATCGATTGGTAACTAATTGTTATAAATGCCACGAAAACGATTATTAAGAGTGTCCATACAAAATCTATCGGTTGCATGGTTGTCTTGTATGGATAATTATTCAGCCAGGTGGATAAAAAGTAATAAGCAATGGGCCATGCAATGATCAGGGCTATAAGGACCAGCTTTACAGTTTCTTTGGCAATCATTGATACGATACCGGAAACGGAAGAGCCCATGGCTTTTCGGATTCCTATTTCTTTGGTTCGTTGCTCAGTGGTAAAGGAAGTCAGTCCAAAAAGCCCCAGCGAGGCTATGAAGATACTCAGTATGGCAAAGCCCAGCGAAAGGCTTGAACTGCGTTTTTCTTCCTTGTAAAGGCTCTCATATTTATTATCCATGAAGAAATATAGCATCGGATCTTTATCGGCAAATTCTTCCCATTTGTTCTCTATTTTTTTGATAGTAGCAGACATGTTTTGTGCTGAAAGTTTTACCGTAAGATATCCCCAGTCCGTATCGTCCGACTTCGGTAAAATAAGGAAAGGACTGATTTTCTTGTGTAAAGAACGGATGTGAAAATCTTTGATTACTCCGTTGATTTTATAAGGTGTTAAGTCGCCCTCTCTGTTTCTTGGACTTAGAATTCTTTCCTCAAGCGGATTTTCTATTCCGTAATCTTTCAGGGCACTTTGGTTTATGAAACATAAATTTTCAGAAAGCCTGTCTTTTGTGAAATATTCACCCATATTTAATTCAATTCCGTAAACATCCAAAAAGTCTTCATCCGCCCAGTTTGTATCAAACACATAGGATTCATCTTTGGGCTGACTACCAATTTTATAAGCATTGTTGTTGTTTGGATTACCCGGATACATCGTGGAATGTGTTGAATTGATCACTCCCGGAATTTTATTAACTTCTCTTTTAAAGGTCTCAATTTCAGTGTTATTATCCAGTGTGCTGAGACTTCTTATGACAATTAATTTTTCTTTATCAAACCCAAGGTCTTTATTGAGCATGTAATTGGTTTGTTTTGAAATAATTAGCGTTCCGAGGATCAAAGCAGCAGAAATAACAAATTGTGAAACAACCAGGATGCTTCGGATCCTTTTGTTTTTCATTCCTGATTTGAGTTCTCCGCTCAAAACGCTTTTAGGTTTGAAAGCAGAAAGATAAAAGGCTGGGTAGCTTCCGGCAAGAATACCGATCAGCAGAGCTAAGACAATTAAAGCAGGGATGTAATACCATTCCTGAAGATAGTTAAGCGTTAAGTGCGTATTGATTAAATTGTTAAAATACGGCAGCGCTAATTGTACGAGGATTACTGCAAGTACCAGGGCAAGGAAACTCATTATTACGGATTCAATCAAAAATTGTTTGACCAGCATATTCTTTGATGAGCCAACCACCTTTCGCAGACCTACTTCCCTGGCTCTGCCAGAAGCACGTGCTGTAGATAAATTCATATAGTTTATTGAAGCAATGGCGATTAACATCAATGCTACAATTGAGAATATATAAATGTATTTTTTGCTGTGGGGGGTTTTCATCTGGCTATCAATCTCCGGATTCAGGTGAATGTCAGTTAACGGTTGCAAATAATATGAATACCTGTTTCCTTTCTCCAGAAATTCCTCAAAGGAAATTCCCAGAAATTGTTGCAACAGAGGACCGGCGTTTTCTTTTACCAGTCCGGGAATTTTTTCTTCTACAGCATCAGGAGGCGTTTTTTTATTTAACAGGAGATAGGCAGATAGATTATTTGCCAGCCAGTTTTCGTTTTGAGAACGGCTGCTTGTAACAAAAGAACCAATCATGTTGCAATCAAAATGCGATGTTTCAGGGATGTCCTTCATTATACCCGTTACCTCATGGTACCTTTGATAATTACCCACCTTAATACTTTTTCCCATTGCTTCTTCATCCCCAAAAATCTTACGGGCAGAAGATTCTGAGATAACTACTGTATGTGGTTTCGCAAGAGCTGTCTCCGGGTTGCCTTTAATAAGTGGTATTGTAAAGACATTAAAAATAGTCGAGTCAGCTTGCATAAATTCAGTTTCGATAAATTTTTTATTTTTATACCTGATTACTGTTTCATTCCATTTGTGCAGTCTGACTGCTTCTTCTACCCCGGGAAATTTGTCTCTGAATGTAAAAGCCATTGGAGAAGGGGTCCAGGCTCCTTTGACTTCCTGGTTGTTGATTTTACCATCGAGATAGATTCGGTAAATGCGGTCTTTTTTCTCATGGTGTTGATCGTAACTTAGTTCACTAAAAATGTAAATGGCAATCAACATGCTGCTAGCTATACCAATTGCCAAACCTAAAATATTTATAAGTACGTATCCCTTTTGCCGGCTGATGTTTCTGAAAGCCGTTTTGAAGTAATTTTTCAGCATAAAATTTTGTTTTTAATTGTATGACGCCTGATGGTATTAATTGGTTACAGGATGATGGGAAATTTTATGTTTTTCAGGACTTTAGTATTTCTTTGGCTATGGCGTAAGGATGCTGGTGGTTGGCTTTGCGACTTCCGGATTACCGGTATCTCTTCAGGTGCATGCGTAGCTTCAGTCGGGAAAAAAACTGATCCTTTGTCTGGACTGTTAGAAGGAAGCCGCCTGACGGTTCCAACCCGCCTGGCGGCTGGTCCAGGGTATAGCCATAAAAAACCGGGTGTAAATGCCCGG
>CAYWSJ010000059.1:0-20798 GCA_964461045.1 uncultured Bacteroidales bacterium
CAATTTCGCCACATCCGCAAAAAGGTGGTGCAAATATAGACAAATTTTTAAAATTTAAGTCCTTCGTTCGCAAAAATTTCAAACGAATTAATCAGGAGTTATTGTGTTTGAAAAATATATGTTTTTATGGAATTAACAGATCAGATGTTTCTTAATTCAAAATTTTTGCCAAGGTAAACTCTTCTTACTTGTTCGTCCTCTGATAATTCTTTGGATGATCCGGCTTTCAGGATATCTCCCTCAAAAAGAAGATAGGCTCTGTTCGTAATAGAAAGCGTTTCATGTACATTGTGGTCGGTAATTAGAATCCCGATATTTTTTTCTTTCAGTCTTGTAACAATTTCCTGTATATCTTCTACAGCGATTGGATCTACACCAGCAAAAGGTTCATCGAGCAGCATAAATTGAGGGTTTAACGCAAGTGCACGGGCAATTTCAGTTCTTCGTCTCTCTCCTCCTGATAATTGGATTCCATGGCTTTTCCTTACTTTTTCCAGGCCGAATTCTTTGATTAGATTTTCTGTTCTTTCTTTTTGTTCTTCTTTCGAAAGATCAGACATTTCCAGCACTGATCTGATGTTATCTTCCACGCTTAATTTCCGGAAAACTGAGGCTTCTTGTGCCAGGTAGCCAATTCCTTTGTTGGCTCTTTTATAAACTGGTTCTTTTGTGATTTCATGGTCATCAAGAAATATTTTACCGCTGTTGGGCTGAATTAGGCCAACAATCATGTAAAAAGTAGTAGTTTTACCAGCCCCGTTTGGTCCAAGCAGACCTACGATTTCACCCTGGGTTACTTCAATGGAGACTTTCTTAACAACTGTTCTTGCCCGGTATTTCTTTACCAGGTCTTTTGTATATAATTTTATTCGTTTGCTCATTTTGCTTCCTTTACTTTAGTTCTTTTTCTTTTTTCTTTTCGATTCGTTTCGATATGTTAATCCCTATTTCATACAAAATAATAAGGGGTAAAGTTACTAATAACAGACTGAAAATATCGGGTGGTGTAATCGTAGCTGCCAGTATCAGTATTAGTATCATGGCATGGCGCCTGTATTTTTTAAGAAAAGAAGGATAAACCAATCCGGCTTTACTTAAGAAATAAATCAGAACCGGAAGTTCGAAGATTACGCCTGCAGCCAAAACTGCCGAGGCCATGGTTCCAATATATGACTTCAGGTTGATTTGATTACTAACTTGTTCACTTACATTATAAGTTCCCAGAAAGTGAATTGATAAAGGAACAATTACAAAATATCCAAATAATACACCCAGCAGGAATAGTAAAGAACTTACAGTAACTGCCCCTCTGCTGTGTCTGAGTTCTTTTTGGTAAAGGGCAGGTTTAATAAAACGCCAGAATTCCCAGAAAACGTATGGGAACGCTACAATAATTCCCAGTACTATTGAGATCATAATATGTATTGTGAATTGCCCTGCCATTTTTATGTTAATAATTTCAAGAGGCGTTGAATTGATGCAAAGATTTTCAGCATTTAATTTTTCTGCAAGCCTGCAAAGAAGATCATTTGTGAAAAAATCCGGATTTTTAGGAGCCAGGATGATGGTGTTAAAAATAATTGATTTAAGAATAAAAACTACCACAGCAATAAGTATTACAGCTACAATGGCTCTTATGATATGCCATCTTAGTTGCTCCAGGTGTTCAAGGAAAGTAAGTTCGTCTCTCTTAGTAGGGGTCATTGAAATAATTTTAAACGATTCCTTCTTTTAATATATCATGCAAATGGACCATCCCTTTATACACATTATTCTCCATAACAATTACCTGAGTAATGTTGTTGTTTTCCATCAGGTTAAAAGCATTAATTGCCAGCTCGCCTTCAGGGATTGTTTTTGGATTGGGAGACATAATATCCCTTGCAGTTAGTTTTTCGACATCGTTATATTTTTCCAGCATTCTTCGTAAGTCTCCATCAGTAATTATTCCAATAAGTTTATTATCGTCAAGGACAGCTGTGGCACCCAGTCTTTTCGAAGAAATTTCTACTATGACTTTTCGAATGGTGTCGTGGCTGTTTACTGCGGGCTTTTCATTTTGCTTATAAAGGTCTGATACTGTCATGTATAGTTTTTTGCCTAATGCACCTCCCGGGTGAACTTTTGCAAAATCTTCTTTTGAGAATCCCCTGTACTCCAACAGGGAAACCGCAAGAGCATCACCCATAACAAGCTGTGCGGTTGTACTGGAGGTTGGGGCAAGATTATGCGGACAAGCTTCACTATCTACTGTGGTTTTTAAAACATAATCAGCATTTTTTGCCAGGAATGAATCGGTATTTGAGACCATCCCGATCAGTTTATTTTTTCGGTACTGGATAAGAGGAATTAATACTTTTATTTCCGGAGTATTTCCACTTTTCGAAATGCATATAATACAATCATCTTTTTGAATAATACCAAGATCTCCGTGAATAGCATCAGCCGCATGCATAAAAATCGATGGAGTTCCTGTAGAATTGAGTGTAGCAACTATTTTTTTGGCAATGTTGGCGCTTTTTCCTATTCCTGTAATAATTACCCTCCCGTTTGAATTGTAAATTAACTCTACAACCTTCTCAAAATCAGAGTCTATTAATTCGGATAGCTTGCGAATGGCTTCAGCTTCATGTAAAATTGTATCTTTGCCGATCTTGTTAATATTAAATTTCATATTTACTTAAATTAAATAATATGATTTTTATCAAAAAATGAGATTTTCTTTTATTATTAATGAAACATTTAATTAAAAAATCGTAAATTTAAGAAAGATTAAAATATATTTTTACAGAATATTTAATGTGAAACAATTTCATTAAATTCACGTTACAAAATTAATCAAAAATTAAACCATAATTAATTTTATATAAGAGAGAATAAAAAATGAGTGCAGGAGCAGATGTTTCATTAAAGAATCATTTAAAGAAGTATTTTGGATTTGATACTTTTAAAGGAAACCAGGAAGTTATCATAAGAAGTTTGCTGAGTGGGAATGATACTTTTGTAGTAATGCCTACAGGAGGAGGAAAGTCACTTTGTTATCAATTACCATCCCTTATTACGGAAGGGACAGCCATCATAATATCGCCGTTAATTGCTTTAATGAAGAACCAGGTGGATGCAATGCGGGGTTTCAGTTCGGATGAAGGGGTTGCTCACTTCCTTAATTCATCTCTTTCAAAGGCACAGATGAATAAAGTAAAGCAGGATGTGTTGGACGGGAAAACACAACTATTGTATGTAGCCCCGGAATCACTTACTAAAGAAGACAATGTGGATTTTCTGAAGCAGGCAAAAATAGCTTTTTATGCCATTGATGAGGCTCATTGTATTTCGGAATGGGGACATGATTTTCGTCCTGAGTACAGGAGAATCCGCCCAATGGTAGAAAAAATTGGACGTGCACCAATCGTTGCACTCACGGCTACAGCTACACCAAAGGTACAACACGACATACAAAAGAATCTGGATATACTGGATGCCAATGTTTTTAAATCTTCATTCAACAGGGCTAACCTTTACTATGAAGTCAGACCCAAAGTGAATGCCACTAAAGAGATTATCAAATTTGTAAAGAATAATTCAGGTAAATCAGGAATAATCTATTGTCTGAGCAGAAAAAAAGTAGAGGAACTTGCCGAAACATTAAAAGTGAACGGTATTAAGGCTTTGCCTTATCATGCAGGCATGGATTCAGCTACCAGAACAGGAACCCAGGATAAGTTCCTTATGGAGGATATCGATGTAATTGTAGCTACAATTGCATTCGGAATGGGTATTGATAAACCAGATATTCGATACGTGATTCATTATAACATTCCAAAAAGTCTGGAAGCATACTACCAGGAAACAGGAAGAGCCGGAAGAGACGGTGGCGAAGGGAAATGTATTGCTTTTTATAGCTATAAGGATATTCAGAAGCTTGAGAAATTTATGCAGGGAAAACCAATTAATGAGCAGGAGATAGGAAAACAACTGCTGCTGGAAACAACTGCATATGCAGAATCTTCTGTATGCCGAAGGAGACAGTTGTTGCATTATTTCGGGGAAGAATACAAAGAGGACAATTGTGAAAATTGCGATAATTGCCTCTATCCTAAAGAACAGTTTGAAGGCAAAGATTCAATTGTGAAAGTGCTGAAGGCTGTAAAAGAAGTTAAGGAAAAATTTAAACATGATCATGTGGCGAATTTTCTTGCGGGTAAAACAACCAATAACATAAAAGCTTATAAGCATAATAAACTTGAGCTTTTTGGCTCCGGAAAGGATGAAGAGCCTAAATACTGGAATACAATCATTCGAAGAGCCCTTGTAAAAGGCCTTCTGGAAAAAGATATTGAGAATTATGGTCTGCTAATGCTAAGCGATAAAGGAAGAGAATATATTAAAAATCCTTACAGCATTATGATTAGCAAAGACCATGATTATGATGCAAGGGATGATGCAGAAAACCAGGGAGGAGAGCCGGGGAAAACCGGAACAGTAGATGAAGAGTTGCTTAATATTTTGAGAGACCTTAGGAAAAAGGAAGCCAAAAAGAACAATTTGCCACCATTTGTAATATTTCAGGATTTCTCACTGGAGGATATGGCCATTCAGTATCCGGTGACAATAGATGAACTTAACAATATTGCAGGTGTAGGAACAGGAAAAGCTCAAAAATTTGGCGATGAATTTATCAGACTAATCAAGAACTATGTGGCAGAAAAAGATATTATCCGGCCCCAGGATATGGTGGTAAAATCTGTCGTGAACAAGTCGGGAATGAAAGTATCTATTATTCAGAGTATTGATCGCCAGATGCCACTCGAAGATATTGCCAATTCCAAAGGAATTGAAATGCATGAGCTTTTATCTGAAATTGAATCTATTGTTCAGTCTGGTACCAAACTAAACCTTGATTACTATATCAACCAGGTAATAGATGAAGACAAACAGGAAGATATATATGATTATTTCCTGGAAGATGCTGAAAGCGAATCACTGGAAGAAGCAATAGATGAGCTTGGTGAAGAGGATTATTCAGAAGAAGATATTAGATTAATGCGAATTAAATTTTTCTCAGAATACGGAAACTAAGATTAAATCGTCTTATTCCGAAATATTTTTTTATTTTTAGGGTTGCTGAAGAGCAACCTTTTTTTATTTGATTTATGGAAGATAAACCTGTATTACAGATCAAGGGGCTTACAAAGCATTATGGTAAACTAACTGCTGTTAGTCATTTGAACCTGACAGTTGAAAAGGGAATGGTTTATGGTTTGTTGGGGCCTAATGGAAGCGGAAAGACCACTACTTTATCTTCAGCATTGGACTTAATACATCCAAGCTCAGGAGAAATATTATGGTTCGGAGAGTCAGGTTCTTCAATTACCAGGCGGCAAATAGGAAGTCTGATAGAACAACCGGTATTTTACCCTTTTCTTACATTAAAGGATAATTTAAGGATTATTACAAGAGCTAAAAAGGTTTCTGATAATTGCATCAACCGTGTTTTAGGAATTACTAAGCTTTTGGATCGTAAATACAGCAAATTCAAACATTTATCATCCGGGTTAAAACAGAGGATGGCTCTGGCTGCAGTTTTAGTGGGAGATCCTGAGGTGCTTATACTGGACGAGCCAACCAAAGGTCTGGATCCGGAAGGATTTTCAGATTTAAGAGAAATAATAAGCGAACAGAAGAAACAAGGAAAAACAATTATCTTGGCCAGTCATATTCTGGATGAGGTAGAGAAAGTCTGTACACATGTAGGTATTTTAAAAGAAGGAAAATTAATCCAGGAGGGACATGTAAAAAATATCCTTAGTGGAAAAGATGTAGTTATTATTTCCGGGGATGACCTGGAAGCTATTAGTGAAAAATTGACTGAATGTGACATTATTGAAAACCAAGAGCGATATAAAAACGAAATTCGGGTGATTCTGAAGAAAAATCATACTTCTGGTGATTTAAATAAATATCTGCTCGACCACGGACTGGTTCTTTCAAAACTGGAAGTACAGAAAAATAAACTTGAAGCTGAATTTCTTGAGTTAATTAAGTAAAATATTATGGCAAAAATTATATCAATTGAAAACATAAAAACATTTTCTTCCAATACTTTCAGGTTGTTTCTTACTTTGCATTTAACCTTTTTTTTTATAGTTGTTATAGCTATTTCCGGAATTGAGTTTAGTTTGGGTGAGGTCTCCGTATTAAGTTTATACAAATTCAGAAATATTTGGGAATTTTTACCGTGGATTGCCGGACAGTTCAATCTTCTATTGGCAATACTTGTAATATCGCTGATAACCAATGAGTTTAGAAACAAGACTTTTCGGTTTCAACTGTTGAACGGACTGAGCAGAGAGCAACTTATTGCCGGGAAGATTTGGATGATTTTCACAATTTCTTTTTATGGCTTGATTTTGTCTTTTGGAGCATCACTGGTATGTGGTTTTTTAATTGGAGACGAAGTATTTTCATGGGATATTTTTCAGAAAGCTTATATGCCCCTTGCATATTTTATCCAGCTATTCGCTTACCTGTGCATGGCTGCCTTTTTTGCTTTTCTGTTAAAAAGAACAGCTGTTACCATCATTGTCTTCCTTTTATATCTTTTTCCGGGGGAGGTAATAATTCGTAAATTACTTTTTTCAAACTGGGAGCAGTTTTTTCCAACAAAAGCAATGGCAGGGTTAACAAAATTTCCACGTGAAATGAGTGGAAAATTTGAACACGCCATTGAAACTCTTACAAATAATACTGAACAGATTAACTTGATTGTTTCAGACCTGCCCCTGAGTTTCAATATAGTTTTATCCCTGGTTTACTCCTTTGTTTTTATTTTATCAAGCTACTGGATTCTGAAAAAGGTAAGTTTATAGATCACTAAGTTTTTTCTTTTTCTTCACAAGCCAGTCGCATGTTTCATAGTCTTCAATCTCCGTGTAGTACTTAATCAGCTCGTTGAAAAAGTTTTCATCTTCAAAATATGGATGATTTTCATCAAATGGGATTTCTCCGGTAATGGTCATATTCCAGTAATCTTGAGAAGTAAGGTCTTTTTTTGCCTCCTCTTTGTTTTCTTTTAGAAGATTGCGGTTTGATTCTATGAATTTATTTATTTGAAGTTGAAGTTGAATTGATTCATGGTTTTCTTTCAGCATCTTCTTATTTTCTTCATACAATCTTTCAAGATTTGCAGATCTTTCTCCGGAAACTGGTTCTTCAAGAAGCGAACGTACTTTTTTTTCATTCTTGTGAATGACTTCAAGGTTTTGATTCACTCTTTCCTTTAATGTTTCAACAACAGATCTTAATTGATTTATCATGGTTTTTATTTGTTTAAAGTTTTAAATAGAAGACAACTAAACCTGCTAAATGTTTTTTGGGTTTTGACAAACGATAATTATGTTTTGATAAAATAGAGCTAACGTTAATATTCTTTTAGAAACCGTTTTGATTTTTTTTACTTCAATAAAATAGTTTTGTGTGATTCCTAGCCCCGTCCTATCTTTAGGGCGGGGTGTTTTAAATGCCTACCCCAACTATGATTTCTATAAATTTTGTAAATTAAAATACAAAATTTATAGAAATCGGATGAGTATCAGGTTTAACCTAAACCCTGCCCTAAAGATAGGACGGGGCTAGGGAAATAGAACCTTTAAAATTTGGTAATGTAAAATTTTTAAATAAAATCAAAACAGTTTCTTAGCCTTTTGTATCCAGAGCATCTCTTAAACCATTTCCGATAAGGGTAAAAGATAATACAGTAAGCATAATAGCCATCCCCGGGAGAATGGCCAGGTATCCCATATCGATAAGGATATATCCGTAATGTTCCTTGATCATCGTACCCCATGAAGGCATAGGGGGCTGTACGCCAATTCCCAGAAAACTTAGTCCTGCTTCAATTAGTATGGCCGATGCAAAATTGGCTGCTGAAATAATAATAACAGGGTTGATGACATTGGGTAAAATATGCTTTGTGATAATTCTTGAGTTCCTAAAGCCCATAGCCCTGGCAGCTTCCACAAACTCTTTTTCGCGAATTGAAATAATTTGTCCTCTGATAACCCTGGCAACTTCCACCCACATGGTTAATCCAACAGCAATAAATATTTGCCAGAAACCTTTGCCGATTACCAGGGTAATAGCAATTACCATTAGCAAGGTAGGGATTGACCAAACTACATTGATCAGCCACATAATAATATCATCGGCTATGCCTCTGAAATACCCGGCAATTGACCCAAGCGTAATGCCTATTAGCAAAGAAATAAAAACCGAGATGAAACCAACTGAAAGAGAGATCCGTGCTCCTATGATTAACCGGCTTAAAAGATCCCTGCCAAACCGATCTGTACCCAGCCAGAAAGTTTTTGAAGTGAGCCTTTTCTTATGGATGGTTTCTTCTAAAAAAGCCTGGGTGGTTTGTTGTTTATCTCCATGAATATCTGTAAAAAAATATTCATTATCTCTTTTGCTTATGGCATTTACAGATTCAACGGGAAAAACAACATCTACCAGGTGAATTTTGCGAATGAATTTTTCTTCTTCATCGGTGGAAGTGAATTCTTCTATTATGACCTGTTCATCAGATATTTTTATTGAGTTTACAGGAATCAGGTCATATTTGCTTCGCTCCCCATAAAACATTTTTTTGAAAAATGATTTTTGTTCAACATCAATATTTCTTTTGACTTTTAATATTTTTACGCGACTTCCTGGTTTTTGGGTAGTTAATTCCAAATGCTGGCTGTTGGCCAGGGGTGTAGAATCAGGTGTTATTAAGTAGCCAAGCAGCGCCAGGATAAAGATGACCAGCAGGAAGATGATGCTGCCCAGGGCAAATTTATTCTTACGAAATCTTTTCCAGGCCATACCCCCTGGAGAGAGTCCTGTCTGATCGAATTTCTTTTTATTTAAAATACTCAAAAACCGCATGGAGTACAAAGTAAAAATAATTCTTCTAATTTAAGAATAAGTTCTTCCCTTCCAATTAAATTTTGTGAATTGACTAATAAAACCAATTATTACTGAGTAGAATGGATATATGAGTTGAGCGACAGGGAAATAGTGGAGAAGATGTTTTTTGTTTAAGAATTTTAAAAAAGGGATAAGCAATACCAGGTCGATTATTGTCTTGAGAAGGAGTCCTGTAGTAAAAATGATAAGAAAAAAAGGTTTGAATAAGCCTGAAATTAATGAAATCAGGAGTATTAAATTTAAAAAAAATACGGACAGGGCAGTCAGTATTATGTCTTTATCCCGGTATGTTTTAGTTTTAGAAGCCCATCTTTTTCTCTGGCTTATTAGTTTTTTTATACCCGATTGTGCCCGGGTTTTTACCATAGCTTCTCTTGATTTTATAAAGTGAATCTTTTTTTTGCTGAACTTTTTTTGTCCCAGCAACAGGTAAATATCATCACCTGAGGCTTTTTCGCTTTTAAGCTGTTGTTCTGGATAATTAATAATTCTTTTTGCATAGGCAAAATTTGCCCCGTTAACCATGATGGGTTTGTTCATACCAATACTCCCTGCCGAAGAGGCAATAAGACTTAAAAATTCCAGTGCTTCAGCTCTTTTTAACAACCCCTTCTTTTCATCTATTGCAACAAAAGATGCCATTAAATCCGGATGATGTTTTTTATAGTATGCTGCAAAAGTACGAATCCAATTTTCTCCGGGAATGCAGTCTGCATCGGTTGTGAGGATCAGTTCTCCTTTTGCATGACGAAAACCTTTAATTAATGCCTCTTTTTTACCCTTTTCATTGCTGTTTAAATTTAGTAAGGTTAAGTTATCGTGTGTTTGTTTGTTGAGTTGTTTTTCTGAATCATCTTCTGAATGGTCATTTATTAGAATAATTTCATATTTTGAATTGGCATAATTTTGTGATTTTAGTTTTTCTGTTAGTCTTTTTAAATTTTCTTTCTCATTTCTGAAAGGGACAAGCACAGTTACAAAGACATCTTCCGTTGAATTTTCTGAAACATGAAAATTTTCAAGTTTTCTCCAGCCATTTGCAAAAGAGAGGATAACCATTGCATATAATCCAATAGAAAACCCTGTTATAATTAATTCTGTGAACATATCGCTTTTGCTTTTGTTAGAAACTGCGCAATTTTTTAATTAATGGTATATTGGGATAAAATTAATCCAAATTAATTATTTTTAAAATAAAACAGATAAAGCCAGGTCTTTAAAATTAAATTTAGAATTTGGTATAAATTTATTATGTTTTAATTACATTTGCATGTATATCATAAAAGCTTGTTTCAGTTCTTATGAATAAAATCAAATTAAATGTTCTGGGGATCTCATATAGTCAAACGCAAACAGGAGCGTATGCATTGGTTTTGACTGAGGAAGAAGGAGAGAGAAGAATACCAATCATAATAGGTGGGTTTGAGGCCCAGTCAATTGCAATTCAACTTGAAGGGTTAAAACCACCAAGGCCATTAACCCATGATTTATTTCATAATTTTGCAGTAACTTTCAATATTAATCTTCGGGAAGTGATCATTTATAAACTTGAAGAGGGAGTTTTTTATTCGAAACTAATTTGCAACAATGGTGATAGCGATGTTACAATTGATGCACGTACTTCTGATGCAATTGCCCTGGCTTTAAGATTTAAAGCTCCAATTTTCACGACAGAAGAGATACTGAGCAAATCGGGTATTGTTATTGATCTGGAACAGGAAAAAGATGAATCTGAAGGAGAAAAAGGAGAAGGACCTTCAAAAACCAAAGCAAAAAGTTCATCCCAGGAGTATAAGAAAATGAGCATGAAAGAATTGGAGGAATTGCTGGAAGAGGCAGTGAATAATGAAGAATATGAAAAGGCCTCAGTGATAAGGGATGAAATTAATCGAAGAGAAAAAGAATAATTTTAATCCCAATTATAAATTCCATGAAGAAAATTGCCGTCATCATCTCTGTGCTTCTTGTAAGTACTGGTTTTGTTGTTTCTAATGTAAGTCAGAAAGATAAAGCGGATACAACAAACAATCAGAAAGTAAAAACAGATACTACCCAAATTGATACAACTGCCGAAGGAAGAAATGCTTATGCGGTTCCAGAAACTCAGGTTGAAGATAAGGAAGATGAAATAGCACCCGAAGATACTGCTGCCAAATCAAATATTTTGCTTTCTTCAAAAAGGGAGAGAAATTTTTCATTTATTACTATTTTGAGAGGTTTATTAGGAATGGGTGTTATAATAATAATAGCCTGGTTGTTTAGCGCAAACAGAAAAGCGGTTAACTGGAGTGTGGTAGGGAAAGGTTTGCTGATCCAGGTCGTCCTTGCTTTGTGTATCTTATACATTCCTGTTGTGGCTACTGTTTTCGATTTTGTCGGGAAAATATTTGTAAAAATATTGGATTTTACCAAAGCTGGTAGTGATTTCCTATTTGGACCTTTGATGAACATTGAATCTACAGGTTATATCTTTGCATTTCAGATTTTACCTACAATTATTTTCTTTTCTGCTTTAACAAGTGTTTTATTTTATTTTGGTGTGATTCAGGTTGTTGTGAGAGGCCTGGCATGGCTGATGATCAGGGCAATGCGTTTGTCTGGTATGGAAAGCTTGTCAGTGGCAGGAAATATATTTATTGGCCAAACTGAATCTCCGCTGATGATTAAAGAATATTTGCCGAAGATGAATGATTCGGAAATGCTGCTGGTGATGATTGGGGGAATGGCTACGGTAGCTGGTGGAGTACTTGCTGCATATATCGGGTTTCTTGGAGGCGATGATCCTTCGCAACGTGTATTGTTTGCAAAACACCTTTTAACTGCTTCTGTAATGGCAGCCCCCGGCGCGGTTGTTGTATCTAAAATATTAATGCCGCAAATAGAGGGCGTTAGTAAGAATCTTAAAGTTTCAATGGATAAAGTTGGCTCTAACTTTTTGGATGCGTTGTCTAATGGCACCTTGCAGGGGCTTAAGCTGGCAGCCAATGTGGGTGCTATGTTGCTTGTATTTTTTGCTTTTATTGCTTTTATCAACTACCTCTTTTTGAAAGCTGGTTCTTTGACAAATATTAATCAGGATATTGCCCAAATGACAGGCGGCCAATATAGTAATTTATCGCTGGAGTTTATCCTGGGCTATCTTTTTGCTCCACTCATGTGGTTGATAGGTGTATGTGGTGAGGATATAACACTTGTCGGGCAATTGTTGGGAGAGAAGTTAATTGCCAGTGAGTTTGTTGGATACACGAGCCTGGCGGAGTTAAAATCTGCCGGTGGATCAATGTTTGGAAAATTTACAGAATACAAATCTATTATAATGGCAACCTATATGCTTTGTGGATTTGCTAATTTTGCATCAATAGGAATTCAGATTGGAGGAATTGGCGGTTTGGCACCGAATAAAAGGGAGTTCCTTTCCAGGAACGGAATGCGTGCCCTTGTAGGGGGAACATTGGCTTCCTTAATGTCGGCCACAATAATTGGAATGATTCTTGGATAAATTTTTTTAAATAAAGAAAATAAATTCAATATGAGATATAAATACTTATGGACTTTACTTATATCCCTGCTTTTTACTGCATCAGTTCAGGCACAGGGTATACCAGACAATAACCATGATTACCTGGTGACACTTAAGACTGATTATGGAGATATCAAAATAATTCTTTATGATGACATTCCCATGCATAAGATGAATTTTATCGAACTTGCAAAAGCGGGTGTTTATGATCATGTTACTTTTCACAGAGTAATCAATAATTTTATGATTCAGACAGGGGATCCTTCAACCTGTAACCAGGATAAAGACTATGATCCGACCATTATCAGCAAGACCATTCCTGCCGAGATCCGCCATCACCATAAGCATGTGAAAGGGGCTGTGGGTGCAGCAAGAAGAGGAGATAAAGTGAATCCAATGAAAAAATCCAGTGGAACGCAGTTTTATATCGTCCAGAACGCCAGGAGTGGCAAACATTTAGATGGGGAATATACTGTTTTTGGGAAAGTTATGAGCGGCCTCAATGTTGTCGATAAAATCGCAGCTGTGAAAACAAACGAGCAGGATAAGCCGTTAAAAGATGTAAGGATGACAGTTGAGGTAGAAACGGTAAAACGGTCGGATATAGAAAAGTTTTATAGTTTCGAATACAAGAATTAGCAGTAATTATTTATTAATCAATTTGAGTTGCAATTTCTTTACCTGTCCTGGTTAATAATTCAGGTGTTTGTTTTAAAGCTTTTTGCAGGTCAAGAGGAGGTTCCATAAGCGGAATTATTCTGTCGAATATCTCAGGAACCAGTTCTGAAGCTTCTTTTTCCATAGAGCCTGTTACTGCAATTACCTTTTTATTGAGTTTCTTAGCTATTCTGGCCACACCGTAAGGAGTTTTACCGTATTTTGTTTGTGCATCAATCTTTCCTTCACCGGTTATAATCATTTCTGCATTCCGGAATCTTTTTTCAAGTTTTAGAAACTCAGCAATAAGAGCAAAACCGTTGTTTATTTGTGCATTTGTAAAAGCCAGCAGGCAGGCGGGAAATCCGCCAGCAGCTCCCACACCAGGGATTGAGGTTATGGTATCAGGTTTCTGCCTGGTTATTATTTGAGCAAGATGATAAAGGTTTTTGTCGAGTTTGTAAATATCATTTTGACCGGCTCCTTTTTGTGGCCCATAAACCTGGGCTGCACCATTTTTTCCTGTTAATGGATTGTTTACATCAGAAGCAATAAAAATTTGGGTTTCTTTTAGTCTGTCATCTAACCCTGATAAATCAAATGAATCAATTTCTGCCAGATTTCCGCCTGTTGGATATATAACTTTACCTGTTTTATCAAAAAATTTTGCTCCCAGTGCTTCCATAGCGCCTGCACCCCCATCAATCGTTGCGCTTCCGCCTATTCCCAGGATAATGGATTTGCAGCCTTTGTCTATAACAGCTTTAATAAGTTCTCCGGTACCAAAAGTGGAAGTTTTAAGCGGATTCCTTTCATTCTCTGTTAGAAGCTCAAGGCCCGATGCTTTTGCCATTTCTATGAATCCTGTTTTTTTGTCTCCGGAAATTCCAAAGGAAGCTTTTGTCTTACGGCCCAAAGGGTCAGTCACCTGGTCATTAATTATATGACCTTCTGTGGCATCCACAAGCGCTTCAACTGTTCCTTCGCCTCCATCAGCAACAGGAATAATTTCTATTGCAAGCGAAGGCTCTTCTTCAAGCATCCCTGACTTTAAATAATGTGCTACACTGGCAGACGACAGGCTATGCTTAAATGAATCCGTTGCAATAATTATATATTTCATGATGCAAAAGGATTATTTCTTTTTGCCCTTGCTTAGGGTAAATGCAAAAGAAGTTCCTTTTCCCGGAGTACTTCTCACGTTAATTGTTTGATTATGCGCTTCGATAATGTGTTTTACAATGGCCAGTCCAAGCCCTGTTCCTCCCTGAGCCCTGCTGCGGCTCTTGTCTACGCGATAGAATCTTTCAAAAATTCGCGGAATATCTTTTTCTGAAATACCCAGGCCATCATCATTTATTTCCACCAGGATATTATCTCCCATATCCATGAAAGATACAGTTGTTTTGCCACCTTCACGTCCATAATTAAGAGAGTTTACGATAAGGTTTGTAGCAAGCTGAAAAATCCGGTCTTTATCTGCATACACTTTTACCGGCTTGTCATATTTAGCATCGAATTGTAATTTAGTGTGTCTTTCTTTGGCTTTGAGTTCCTGGGTTTCAAACACATCTTTAAAAAGGTCTACAAGGTTGAAGTTTTCATAATTCAGTTGTAGCTCTCCCGATTCCAGCTTTGAAATGGCTTCAAGGTCTTCAACAATAGTGATCATTCTGTTGATGCTTTTTTCAGTTTTCTTTAGATATTTTTTGTTTATATTGGGATCATCTATTGCGCCATCCAGAAGCGTAAGCACGTAACCCTGAATGTTGAAAATGGGTGTTTTTAATTCGTGTGATACGTTGCCCACATATTCTTTACGGTATTTTGCCATTTGTTTTAGCTGGGCGATTTCTTTGGTTTTGTTTTTTGCCCAGTCAATTACTTCGTCATTTACATCTTTGACTATATCTTTATCTTTTTCTTCCAGGTTTCTTCTTAATTCTTTCTCCGGAATATTTTTATTATGAATGGTCTTGTAGATCGGATTGATCTTCTCGAAAATGAAACTGTTCAACATGTAATACACGGCAATATATACAGCAATAAAAATAAAAAGGATTCCGAATATAAGCGGGAGTACTGATGTGCTGGTATTGGTGAAAAACAGCAACAATAGAACCAACGTCGAAATGATAGCAGCAATAAGGGAAATGTTTACTGCCATTTGCCTGGGGGTTGGAGTTCTCATGGATATAGAGTTTTGATGTAAATATTAATATCTTTTGAGATTAATACAGATATCCTGGCGGATTGTTTTGTGTAAAAAAGAATCTGAAAACATCATTCTTTCAGATTCTTTTTTAACTGAATATCTATTCTTTGCCTAATTGCTGTTTAACTATTTTTGCCACATATTTGCCTATCACATCAAATTCCAGGTTAACAGTTGTGCCGGGTTTGATTTGATGGAAGTTGGTAATGTCGTATGTATAAGGTATGATTGCCACTTCAAAAGAATTGTCTCTTGAGTTAACTACAGTGAGACTCACACCATTTACAGAAACCGAACCCTTTTCCACAGTTATATAATCCTCCTGTGTTGGATCAAATTCAAATCTGAAATACCAGCTCCCGTCTGCCTCTCTCACTTCTGTGCATTTTGCAGTTTGATCTACATGGCCCTGAACAATATGGCCATCAAGGAAACTGTCGGCTTTCATACTTCGTTCAAGGTTCACTTTTGAACCTTTTTCAAGCTCTCCGAGGTTGGTTTTGTCAAGCGTCTCCTGTATGGCAGTTACTGTAAATTGTTTTTTCTTTTTGTTGACATCTACTACTGTCAGACAAACCCCGTTGTGTGCAATACTCTGATCAATACTCATCTGGTCGGCAAAGCTGCATTCCATTGTAATATGTAGATTTCCGCCTTCTTTATCCAGCTTTACTACGGGTGCTGCTTCTTCTACAATTCCTGAAAACATAGTTTAATTATTTTGGTTATTTTGCGCTAAATTAGAAATTATTCTAATTCATAAAACGAAATAAACTTTAATTTTTTATGATTTATTTTGTTAGATTGCTTTTATTTGGATAGGTTTACATTTGTTGATACAGCGAAGCGAGTTATCTTTTTGAGATAATAATGCTTTGGGGAAAGATTCTTTCAGGATGATTGTATGTCCCTAAGTACGCACTTTTGTAGGTGATATTCACAAAATGTATAATTAAAAGTAGAAATAAATAATTATTGATTATGGTATTGGTTACCGGGGGAACAGGATTTATTGGCGCTCATTTGCTTTATCATTTGGCGAAGAATAATATCAAAGTAAAAGCAATAAGACGTTCGCACAGCAATTTAGGGTATGTTCGAAAGGTGTTCAGAAGTTATGGAGATGAAGCTGAAGCAAACGAACTGTTTAATCAGATAGAATGGATAGAAGCTGATATTACCGATTACAGGCAACTGGAAGAAACAGGACTTATTCCGGAGATTATTTACCATTGCGCAGGGTTTGTGTCATTTGATCCTTCTGAAAAACAAAAGATATTTAAAGTGAATATTGATGGAACAGCAAATATTTTAAATTATGCACTTGAGAAAGGCGTTAAGAAAGTTGGTTACATGAGTTCCGTTGCGGCACTCGATAGCGTAAGAAAAGGAGATTTAATTACTGAGAACCATTTTGGAGATGTTCCACAGCGTTTTTCAGAATATGCTGAAAGTAAGTTTAAAGCCGAACTTGAGGTGTGGAGAGGTATTGAAGAAGGTTTGAATGCTGTGATTATAAATCCTTCTGTGGTAATTGGTCCGGTAATGCCGGAAGGAAGTATTGGTTCTGTAATAAAAATGCTGGAGAAAGGATTGAAGTATTATCCCACAGGTAAAACCGGGTTTACAGATGTTCGGGATGTGGTTTCTGTCCTTTTACAATTAATGAAAAAAGAGCATTTTAATGAACGCTTTATTATTAATGAGGGAAATTATGCATATAAGGAACTGGTTCAAAAGCTGGCAGAAATTCTTAAGGTGAAAGCCCCTTACAAACCACTGCCCGGTTTCCTGACTAGCTTTGCATGGAAGTGGGAGAGAGTACTTCAGCGATTATTTGGGAAAAAACCTTCTGTGACAAAAACAATTCACCAATCGCTTACGAACCAGGTTCTTTTTTCAGGAGATAAAGTACGACAGGTTCTTGATTATGACTTTATTCCATTCGAACAGAGCCTTATAGATACAGTTGAGTCCAGAAGTATTTAATACCTCTTTTTTATGATTTCTCTTCAAAATTGAGTAATTTGTCTGGTTGACAGAATTTGATTAAAGAAATACTAATGATAATTTAATTTATCAATTACATTCAGAATATAAAATTCTTTATTTTTACCTTTATTATTAGGAATGAAGAGTATTCTGTGATTTATTAAGAAATTGAAAACAATGAAATATGGGAAGAAAGAAGAAAAAATCGAAAGGAAAACTAATTAAGAACCTTCGAAATAAGGTAATGGATTTTATAGTGGAAAACCCCGGTAAACCATTTAATTATAAACAGATAGCACATCAGCTTAGCATAAAGAACAAACAAAAAAAGAAACTTCTTGAAAAGATTCTTGGAGATTTAGTCAGGGATAATTATTTGACAGAAGTACAGCGAGGGAAATACCAGTTAAAGGTTCAGTCTGGATATCTGACAGGAAAAATTGAGATGACCGGCAAAGGAATGGGTTATTTGGTAACAGATGAAGTGCAGGAGGAGGTTTTTATTGCGAGTCGCAACTTAAGACATGCTTTGCCGGGTGACAAAGTAAAGGTACATTTATATGCACATAGGAAAAATAAGCAAATTGAAGGTGAGGTTGTTGAGATTATTGATAGGGCTAAAACTCAATTCGTTGGAACGGTATCGCTTTCGAAGAATTTTGCGTTTCTGATTACAGCCAACAGGAAAGTACCTTATGATATTTTTATTCCACTGGAAAAGTTAAAAGGTGCGAAGGACGGGCAAAAGGCAATAGCACAAATTACCGACTGGCCCGCTAAAGTAAATAATCCATTTGGAGAAATTATTGAAGTTCTGGGAGATACAGGAGACAATGAGGTAGAAATGCATGCCATACTTGCTGAGTATGATTTACCCTATGCTTTTCCTGGTGCTGTTGAAAAAGCAACAGACTCTATTCCAGACGAAATTCCTGAAAAGGAAAAGAAGAAACGACGAGATTTACGGGATATTCCTACCTTTACAATTGATCCTGAAGATGCCAAAGATTTTGATGATGCCTTATCGCTTCGGAAGTTACCTGGCGGTAATTGGGAAGTTGGAATACATATAGCTGATGTTACGCATTATGTCCAGCCTGAAACAATTCTTGATAAAGAAGCATACGAGAGAGCCACTTCAATTTACCTGGTAGACAGGGTAGTCCCCATGCTGCCGGAAAAATTGTCTAATAAAGTGTGTTCTCTGAGACCCAATGAGGAGAAACTGACCTTCTCAGCTATCTTTCAGATGGATAACCAGGCAAAAGTTCATAAACAATGGTTTGGCCGAACGATTATCAAATCGGATAAAAGATTTACTTACCAGGAGGCTCAGCAGGTACTTGATGACAACAGCGGCATAATGCTTAATGAGTTGTTTACCCTGAATGAACTGGCTAAGAAACTGAGAAAAGAACGGTTTGACAACGGTTCTATTGCTTTTGAAAGAATTGAGGTTGAATTCAGACTTGATGAAAGAGGTCGTCCGATGGATGTTTCTTTTAAAGAACATGGTGAGGCCAACGAGTTAATAGAAGAATTTATGCTGCTTGCCAATCGAAAAGTGGCAGAATTTATAGGTAATCCGGGGAAAGACAAACAGCCTAAAACCTTCGTTTATCGTATTCATGACAGACCTGACCCGGATAAACTTGAAGATTTCAGTAAATTTGTGGAAAAATTTGGATATACTCTCAATATGAAGTCTGATCGTGCTTTTACAAATTCTATCAACAAATTGCTTGAAGAAATAGAAGGAAAAAGCGAGCAAAATGTTTTGGAAACACTAGCTGTAAGGAGTATGGCCAAAGCTGAATATTCAACAAAAAACATAGGGCACTACGGACTGGCTTTTGATTATTACACCCATTTTACTTCTCCCATTCGCCGTTATCCTGATATGATGGTTCACAGACTGCTGGCAAGGTACCTTGAAAAAGGAAGTTCAGCTAATCGAAAGTCTTATGAGAAAATGTGCGAGCACAGTTCGGATATGGAACGTTTGGCTGTAGAGGCTGAGAGGGCATCCATAAAATATAAGCAGGTAGAATTTATGAAAGACAAGATGGGTGAAGAGTTTGAAGGCATCATCAGTGGCGTGATGGATTGGGGAATATTTGTTGAACTAAATGAGTCGAAATGTGAAGGCCTGGTACACATGCGTGATTTGGGTGATGATTTTTACATTTACGATGAAAGAAATTATGCTCTGATTGGTCAGCATCATGGTAAAAGGTACCAGCTTGGAGATTCTGTAAAAGTTAAATTGGTGCGAACAGACCTGGAGAAAAAACAAATTGACTTTATACTTGTAGAACAATAGAAGAAAATATTTGAGGTATTTGATTCTTAAATTTGAAACAATAAAAGAAAAATACTATGAAATACAGGAAGATAGCAGACACTAATCTGGAATTTTCAGAAATAACAGTTGGAACCTGGGCTGCAGGTGGCTGGATGTGGGGAGGCTCTGATAAAAAAGATGCTATCAAAGCCATAAAAGCCTCATATGACTTAGGTATTACGTCTATAGACACAGCCCCAATTTATGGTCAGGGAGCCAGTGAGAAAATCGTTGGCGAAGCAATTAAAGGAATCCCCAGGGATAAGGTTCAAATTGCAACAAAGTACGGAATGCGCTGGGATCTTGCTAAAGGAGATTTTGCTTTCAGCAGCAAAGACAACGAAGGCAATGATATTGATATTTATAAATATGCTGGCAAAGAAAGTATTATTAAAGAATGTGAGGACAGCCTGAGAAGATTGGGTACAGATTATATTGATCTTTACCAGATTCACTGGCCTGACTCCACTACTCCTATTCAGGAATCGATGGAGGCTGTTTCAAAGCTTATAAAGGACGGAAAAGTGCGTTATGCAGGTGTTTGTAATTATGATGCCGAACAGATGAAGGAGGCAGAGAAATATATTAGGCTCGCTTCAAACCAGGTGCCTTACAGTATGGTTAAGCGGGATATAGAACAGGATGTGGTGCCTTATGTCCTTGATAATAATAAGTCAATTCTTGCATACAGTCCGCTTGAACGCGGTCTTCTGACAGGAAAAATGAAGCCCGGCTATCAGTTCAATGAAGGAGATCACCGGGCAGGCGTTCACTTTTTTAAAGATGAGAACATCAGGAGAACAAATAAATTCTTACAGCGAATAAAACCGATTGCAGAGAATAAAGGGTTAACATTGGCTCAACTGGTTATTTTGTGGACCCTTCACCAGCCAGGAATTACCATTGCTTTAGTTGGAGCTCGCAATGTTGCACAGGCAACTCAGAATGCCAAAGCCCTTGAATCGAATATAACTGAAGAGGAAATCAGGATGATTAATAAAAACCTGGAGGAGCTTGAATTGGTGGAATAACTTTTGGTATTAATTTGTTTCTTTCTTTATTTCTTCTGCCAGGGTAAACATTTTTTCTATTGTGGT
>CAYWSJ010000060.1:0-11380 GCA_964461045.1 uncultured Bacteroidales bacterium
TCCCCATAGCCTTGCCTCTTTCTTCTTTCGGAAACACAGAAGTAATAATAGCAATGGCCGTCCCGAAAATCATGGCACTTCCAAATCCCTGTAATACCCTCAGGGTTAAAAACAATTCAGTATTTGGTGCAAAAGCAGCCAGCAAAGAAGAAACAGAAACTATAGAAACGCCGGTAATGAAAACCTTTCTCCTGCCAAAAATATCTGCCAGTTTGCCAAATGGAACCAAAAATACTGCAGAAGATAAAAGATAGATCGTAGTCACCCAACTCAGGGTAACTGCGTTCATTTCAAAATGATCTCCAATGTCGGGCAATGCAACATTAATGGAAGAGCCTAAAAAAGGAGTAATAAAGGAAGCAAAAGCAGTAATAAATAAAGCGGTATAACGATTTACGCTCAGTTTTTTCTGTTTCATTAAAGGTTTTTGTTTTTGCTGTCAATCATAATTGTGACAGGTCCATCATTCTCCAGGTCTATTTTCATATACGCCCCAAAAGCCCCGGTTCCCACGTCCTTACCAAGGTCAACCTTCATACGCTCAACAAATTTTTCATACATGGGATTTGAAAAATCCGGTTTTGCTGCTTTTATATAGGAAGGCCGCATCCCTTTCCTGGTATTGGCATGAAGCGTAAACTGGCTAATCACCATCACTTCTCCGTCTATATCTTTTACCGACAAATTCATAACCCCTTCAGAATCGTCAAAGATACGAAGCTGCGAAACTTTATTACTAAGCCACTTAATGTCTTCTTCGGTGTCTTCATGTTCTACCCCCAACAATACCAACAAGCCTTTTCCTGTTTCAGACTTTACTTTTCCTTCAACAATGACACGGGAATAATTCACTCTTTGGACCAGCGCTCTCATAAAAATTTTTTTTTAAAAACTAACTGTATATTTTTGCGTAAAAATATAGGAATAAAATCGATTTTCAAAAATCCCTGATTATGCAAAAAACCATTCTCTTTCTTTTTCTTTTAAGCTTTTCTTCCTTTTTAGTTACCGCACAGGCTCCCTCAGGATATTACGACGATGCAGAGGGGCTTGCAGGCGAAAATTTAAAAACTGCATTGCATAACATTATCAATAATCATAATGTAGAATCATACGATGATCTCTGGACCGATTTTCAGTCAACCGATAAAAAACCCAATGGTTATGTCTGGGACATGTATTCAGATGTACCCGGAGGAACTCCGGCTTATGATTATACCTTTGGCACAGACCAATGCGGAAATTACAGTGGCGAAGGGAGTTGCTATAATCGTGAACATTCTTTTCCTAAAAGTTGGTTTAACGATGCGTCTCCAATGTATACCGATTTGTTTCATCTTTATCCCACAGACGGATACGTAAATGGTCAGCGGGGGAATTATCCTTTTGGAGAAACCAGCAGTGCCTCCTGGACTTCTACCAATGGAACCCAAAAAGGACCCTGTTCATATCCCGGATATACGGGAACCATATTTGAACCCATCGATGAATACAAAGGAGACTTTGCCAGAACCTATTTTTACATGGTAACCCGATACGAAGGTCAGGTTGCCGGCTGGGAATCCAACAATAGCAATGCAGATGCAGTATTAAACGGAACCAGCTTTCCGGCATTCGAAGAATGGACACTCAATATGTTTATGGAATGGCATGAAAACGATCCGGTTTCTCAAAAAGAACTCGACAGAAATGATGCGGTATATGCTATTCAAAACAATCGCAACCCATTTATCGATCACCCGGAATATGTAAATTATATATGGGGAGACCCCAACCAAAACACACCCCCGGTTATTTCAGATATAAGTATTTCTCCTGCAACTCCAACTGAGTCAGATGCTGTAAATATTCAGGCCTCAATCACCGATGCAACCGGCTCCATTGCCTCAGCAGAATTAACCTGGGGATTGAGTTCCGGACAGCTAAACAATACAATAATTATGTCGGACAATGGCAGCTATTACATTACCAACAGCAGCATTCCTGCTCAAAGCACAGATACCCAGGTTTTTTATAAAATCTCTGCCACCGACGATTCTTCTGCAACAACTACCACAAGCCAGAAAAGTTACACGGTAGGCGAATCTTCTGTTACGCTCCTGGACGAGGATTTTACCACTTGTCCGGCAGCAGACTGGACCAATTACAGTTTGTCAAGCATTGAAGACTGGCACTGCAGTGTAAGCGAATACATGGAAATCAATGCATACGATGGAGATGCTGCTTGCGACGACTGGTTGATTACACCCTCATTAAACCTGGATGAATACCAGGAAGAAAAACTTACTTTTAAAACCTGGACAAGATATTCAGATACTTATTATCCCCCCCTGGAGGTTAAATATTCTGCTAACTACACAGAGGGAAATGACCCGGGAACAGCCACATGGAATACTCTTTCGTGTACTTTATCAGCAGAAGGTTCTCAAACCTGGACCCCTTCCGGTGAAATTGATTTAAGCCAGATAAGCGGAAACAATGTTCATATTGCTTTTCATTATACTTCTTCGGGAAGTGGTGGAGGAACCAGTTCATGGTGGAAAGTAGACGATGTCATAATTTCTGCAACCAACACTGTGAATAACTATCCTGTTATCTCAGATGTCTCTGTTACACCAACGAATCCAACAGAGCTAGACACTGTCCTGATAAGCGCTACCATCACTGATGATGATTTGATTTCTGCGGCTTATGTTAATTGGTATACAAAAGAAAACCCCACAGTGCAGACGAGTAATATGAATTCTGCCGGAGACAATTATTTTACAGAAATACCTCCACAGGCAGCAAACGACAGTTTATACTTCACTATTAAAGCGGAAGATTCAAATGCTCAGATCACTTCATACACACATGAGGGAATCTATATTAACGATGAGCCTTCTGTTGGAATTAAAAATGATCAAAAAGAACTCTTTTCAATATATCCGAATCCTGCAAAAAATTTCTTTCGTATAAAAACAAACGATGAATATGCGAATGAGCTGGAAATAATGATTTACACCATTGCAGGACAAAAAATCTATACAAAAGAGATTGCTCCTGAAAACACGGTTTCCCTGGAAAATGTTCCCCGTGGAACCTATATAATCCGTATCAAGAGTAAAAAGCATACCACAAACAGAAGGCTTATCATCAAATAAGTCTTCTTAAGAGGCAAGTATTTTGATTTCTTAAGAATATTTATTTTCTTAAGGCTGTAAAATCAATATTGGAGCGTTATGCATATTGTAGACCTTTCTATTTTTATTCTCTACATGATTGTGATGTTAGGTGTCGGATATTTTTTCCTGAAAAGGAACAAAAATGCCGATGATTATTATGTGGGAGGCAGGCAAATGGGAAGTCTGCACGTGGGACTATCCGTAGTAGCCACAGATGTAGGCGGAGGCTTTTCAATTGGGCTTGGTGGTCTGGGCTTTATAATGGGGATTGCCGGATCGTGGATGCTTTTTACGGGACTTATTGGAGCCTGGCTTAGTGCTGTTGTATTAATTCCCAAAGTAAGCAAGCTTTCGAAAAAAATAAACCTTTTTACTTTTCCGCAGATTTTCGAAAAATACTATGGCGGTAAAGTGGCAATACTTGCTGGTGTAATTTCGGCTATTGGGTACATGGGATTCACCAGCTCACAAATTCTGGCCGGGGCAAAACTGGCCTCCGCCACTTTCGTTGGATTGAATCTTAAAACCGCCCTCGTACTGATGGGAGTTATTGCTGTTGTTTATACTGTTATGGGCGGATTAAAAGCAGTAATTTATACCGATACCATTCAATGGATCATTTTGATGAGTGGTCTGATTTTTATAGGGATCCCTATCGCTTACAATGCCATCGGTGGGCTTTCCGCTATCAAAGAAACTCTGCCCGCGGATTTCTTATCATTCGGAAACGTAAGCTGGCAGGAGCTGCTAAAGTGGGCAGTAACGATTATTCCCATTTGGTTTGTCGGGATGACGCTT
The DNA here is from genome assembly GCA_964461045.1 of uncultured Bacteroidales bacterium. Classification (GTDB taxonomy): domain Bacteria; phylum Bacteroidota; class Bacteroidia; order Bacteroidales; family UBA12077; genus JAGXLC01. The sequence goes on from CAYWSJ010000060.1 coordinate 3,963, forward strand.
TACCAGAGAATTTATTCAACCCGAAGCAAAAAAGAGGCGCAAAAAGCATGGTTTCTGGCCGGGTTATTTGAATGGCCGGTAATGGCCATGATGGGTGTTCTTTTGGGACTGTTTTCAAGAGTAGCCTTAGAGAATGGAATGTTTGCAGAATTAGGATATGCCACCAGGGAAAGCATCGATTCTGAAATGGGATTGCCCCTTCTCCTGAGAAGCGTGTTACCGGTAGGGCTCATGGGTCTGATGATGTCGGCATATTTTTCAGCAATCATGTCAACTGCAGATAGCTGCCTTATGGCTTCCTCAGGAAATGTTTTAACCGACATACTGGATAAAATTTTTCACTTTAAAAACGACCACAAGTTCATCCTCAGAATTTCACAAATAATTACACTTTTTATTGGAACAATGGCCCTGCTTCTGGCCCTGAAGATGCAGAATGTGCTTGACCTGATGTTATATTCTTATGCTTTCATGGTTTCCGGGCTTTTTATACCCATTCTTGGAGCCCTGTTCTGGAAAAAAAGTACTCCACTGGCTGCTTTTGTAGCCATGTTCCTGGGAGGAGGAACAACCCTGGTCCTTACAATTATTGAGACAAAGCTTCCTTATGGACTTGATCCGAATATTTTTGGGATCAGCGTTTCATTCATCTTTTTTGTGGCAATAAGCTACTTATTCCCAAGAAAAAGGCCGATACAAGAGCATATAGAATAATTATAACCAAAACAATTGTCTGTGTATATCAACCTTTTTTAAATTTTCAGAAAAAACGGTTCAGTCATTAATTTTATCTCCTGTTCTGGGTATTTATAATCAATCATAATGTTATATTTGCAGATGAAAATTTCTTGCTGACGATGAAAAAATCATTCCCTTTTTTACAATACTACCAGGAAAACTGGGCTGTTTCGGACAGTACTGTAAATGACAGTACTAAAAAAACAGTTAAGGATACCATTCAGCAAGATACGACAAACCTGAAACAACAGGACAGTATTGAAGGGATCCTTCAGACTCCTTCCAGCCCGATCAATTCAGCAAAGCTGGATTCAATCTTCAAAAAAAATGAAGAAAGAGAAAAGAAAATTGAGGCAAAAGAAAAAATCAGACAGGAAAAGCCAGTTACAGAAAAAAAACCAACAAAAGTTGATACTACAGCAACGCTATATGATCTTTTTAAAGTAACCGAACTGCCTATATCTGAGAGAATTAACAACATCCCGGACAGCAACAACTTTTTGTTTCATATTCCTGAGACCCGCACCCATTTCGAGAATAAACAAAAACAAACCGTTTTTAATAAAAAACAAACAGAAGCAGCGGGAACCCTGAAAACCAGCTCTGAAATAAGAGAAATTCCACGACAAAAAGAAAAAAGCGTTGTTCACAGTGACTGGATCACTTTTATATTAATTTTCCTTTTTTTGCTGATTGGCTGGAGCCGTTTGTTCTTCAAAAAATATTTCCACAATCTGATCAGGAGCTTTCACTTTTACAATTATGCACAGATCCTTTACAATGAAAGCAATTCAATTACAATAAGATCTGCAATTTCACTGAACATTAATTTTTTCATTGTTGGTGGATTGTTTGTTTTCCAGGCACTTCATTACTTCAACCCTCAGTTAATACATTTTGAGGGAATCAAAGAAATGTTTTTTTATTCCGTCATCCTGCTATTATGGTATGCCTGGAATTACTTAATGACCAGGTTTACAGGAATAACCTTTCAGAAGAGAGAAGCTTTTAACGAATACTTCCAAAATTATAACCTTTACAGAAAAATTTTTGGTCTGGTAATTTTTCCAATTGTTGTGGCTATTCAATTTACACCAGAAGAAATTAAACTAGTACTAATTTACACCGGTTTTCTGTTGTTTGGAATAGTTTATTTAATGCACATTCTAAGAGGATTACAAATATTCATGAAAAAAAATATTTCATTATTCTATTTGATTTTGTATCTTTGTGCACTTGAATTTTTACCCATTTTGGTATGGCTTAAGTTGATAAAAGAAGGATTTTAAACCATTTAGGGTAAACATAAATTGGGTAATATACAATGGAGATTAAAAAAATTTTAGTTTCACAACCGAAGCCGGAAAACGGCAAATCCCCTTATTTTGACTTAGTAGATAAATACAAAATTCAGGTCGATTTTCGACAATTCATACATGTCGAGGGGGTTAGTTCAAAAGAATTCAGAAAGGCCCGGGTGAATGTACTGGATCATTCTGCAATTATTTTTAAAAGCCGAAAAGCTGTAGATCATTTTTTCAGAATTTGTGAAGAACTCCGCATCAATGTGCCTGATTCAATGAAGTATTTTTGCATCAGTGAATCTACTGCATTTTATCTTCAAAAGTACATTGTTTACAGAAAAAGAAAAATATTTTACGGCGGAGGCAGCTTCAATGATCTGCTTGAAATTATCAAGAAGCATAAGAAAGAAAAGTTTCTTGTGCCGCTCTCTGACAGTCACAAAGAAGAAATTCCAAGAAAACTGGACAAAAACAAGATCAATTATACCAAGGCGATCTTTTACAGAACCAAGTGCTCAGACCTGTCAGACCTGACCAATGTTAATTATGACATGCTTGTGTTCTACAGTCCTTCAGGTATCAAATCGCTTCTTGAGAATTTCCCGAATTTCAATCAGAACAACAAAAAAATTGCTGCTTTTGGAACCAAAACTGCCAGGGCTGTTAAAGATGCGGGTCTCAGAATAGATCTGAAAGCACCCACATCAAAAGCTCCATCAATGACTATGGCTATTGAACAGTACATTAATAATAATGGAAAGAAAAAATAATGACGGGCTTTTGTTAAGAATTATTAAAAGGCAGTCTAATAAAAGGCTGCCTTTTGTTTTTTCTTTACCTTTGTTAAAGAATAAAAAAAGAATTTTAATTATATAAAATGCCAACCTTTTTAAAAGAGGAGAGACTGAAAAGCCGGAAACAAATTGAAAACCTTGTGAAGCAGGGTGAAATAATATATAGTCAGCCATTAAAACTTATCTGGCAAAAGAAGGAGACAACATATAAAAACAAACACAGGGAGATTAAAGTTGCGTTTAGTGTTCCCAAGAGACGATTCAAAAAGGCGGTTGACCGAAACAGAATTAAACGAATATTGAGAGAAGCTTACAGACATGAAAAATCAGTTTTGTGGGAAAAAAATTGTTCAGGAAAATCTTTATTGCTTTTATTTGTTTATGTTGGAAACAAAATTATTTCATACAAAGAAGCATCTGAAAAGATGAAAGAAATTATAAGACAAATTTCACTAAAGGATAAAAAAAACGACAATAAACCAAACGAATAAATGTTATATTTGTTGAGCATCATAGTAAACAGGAAGTAAAATAAAATTTGGACCTTATGAAAATGAAAAAATTAATTAAGCCGGGAATTATCACCTTTTCCTTTTTAATACTCGTCACTTTGTTTTTTAGCTTTAAAAGAGGAGATGATTTTAAAATATCAAAAAACCTTGACATTTTCTATACGCTTTTCAGAGAAGTAAACATGTTTTATGTTGATGAAGTAAACCCGGAAAAGCTTGTAGAGGAGAGCATTGATGCCATGCTGGAAAGCCTGGACCCTTACAATAAATTCTATCCTGAATCTGAGGTTGACGATCTGAAATTTATGACCACGGGGAATTATGGCGGTATTGGAGCTCTCATTCAGAAAAGAGGTGATTATGCAATTATCTCAGAACCTTATAAGGGCTTCCCAGCCGATAAGGCAGGATTAAGAGCCGGTGACAAAATTAAGAAGATCAACAATAAATCTATAAAAGGCTGGGATTTAAGCAAAATAAGCGACGAGCTAAAAGGAATACCTAAAACTATTGCAAAAATTGTAATTGAAAGACCAGGAATAAAAGACACGATAGTTAAACAGGTTGTTCGGAGCGACATCCACATAAATAGCGTCCCTTACCACGGATTTGTAGGAGAAAACAACAATATTGCCTACATCCGTCTTTCAAAATTCACACAAGACTGCGGCAAAGAAGTGCGGTCCGCTTATAAATCTCTTGCCAAAGAAAAAGAACCGAAAGGTGTCATCCTTGATTTGAGATCTAATCCCGGAGGACTGCTCGATGAAGCTGTAAATGTTGCCAATATTTTTGTTCCTAAAAACCAGGAAATTGTTAGCACCAAAGGAAGAATTAAAGAAAGAAACGAAACTCATTACACTGAAAAACAGCCATTAGACACAAACATTAATTTAGTCGTTCTTGTAAACAGGGCTTCTGCTTCTGCTTCGGAAATTGTTTCAGGAGCAATACAGGATCTTGACAGGGGCATTGTTATTGGACAAAGAACTTTTGGAAAGGGCCTTGTACAAATTACCAAACCTTTAAGCTACAATACAAAAATTAAACTTACTGCTGCAAAATATTATATCCCCAGTGGCAGATGTATTCAGGCGAAAGATTATTCAAACCGGAACGAAGACGGAAGCGTTGGTGAAGTTCCTGACTCGCTGATTAAAGAATTTACAACCCGTAATGGAAGAAAAGTTTATGACGGAGGCGGCATTCGTCCTGATATAGCCGTTAAGCCAAGGTCATTCAGTAAAATTGAAATTAATTTGCTTTCAAAAAGCCTGGTTTTTGACTATGCAACACAGTATCGCCTGGAACATGATTCCATTCCTCCTGTTGAAGCGTTTGAAATTTCAGAAAATACTTTTGCCAATTTCAAAAATTTCCTGGAAGGAAAGGAATGGGACTACAGAACTGAAACAGAAGAACAGCTGGAAAAACTCATTAAAAAAGCCAAACAGGAAAAATACTATGAAAGAGCCAGCAAAGAAATTAAACAACTGGAAGCAGAAATATCACACAACAAGTCAAAGGACCTGAATGAATTTTCAAAGCCAATTAAAGAATTACTTGAAAACGAAATAGTCAGTCGCTATTACTACCAGGCCGGTGCAATTAAAGCCAGGCTGGAAAACGACGGACAGCTTGATGAAGCTCTCAGCATCATACAAAACAATGAAAAATACAAAAATATTCTTTTGGGATCTGCTAAACGGCACAATGTAAAAAAAATGAAAGAAAAATTATCTGATTAAACATTTAACTCAAATAACAAAACCTAAAGCATTAATTAACAATTAAATGGCCTTGTGAGTCTCAAGGCCATTTTTTTTGTTATGAAATTATTTGTGATCCTCCTGTAACATTTATAATAACCAAAGCGTCCTATAATGAAATTAAATATCAAACAAATATGCTTAAGAATTATTTTGTCACTGCTTATAGAAACCTGGTTAAAAACTGGTCCTATTCGTTTATAAATATTATTGGCCTTTCCGTAGGACTTGCCGCCAGTATATTTATTTTGCTTTTTGTCTTTCATGAATTAAGTTACGACACCTTTCATAAAAAGTCAGACCGCATATACAGGGCTGCCGTTGATGGTAAAATGGCTAAAAACACTTTTATCGCCGCAGTTACAGCGGCACCAATGGCAGAAGCTCTCCTTAATGAATACCCGGAAATTGAAAAAACAGTCAGGGTAAGAAAATCCGGAGACTGGCTTGTCTCTCACGAAGACAAAACCTTTAACGAAGAAGGGATATTATTTGCTGACTCCACGTTTTTCCAGATCTTCACATATAAATTCATCCATGGAAACCCGGCTACTGCACTAAAAAACCCTGAAAGCATTGTTCTCACCGAAAAAATTGCCAGGAAATATTTTGGACAAACAGACGTAGTTGGAAAGTCTTTAAGAATCGAAAGCGATACAACCTATTATACTGTAACAGGTGTCATACAGAATGTTCCAGAAAACACACACATGCATTTTGACATGATGGCCTCCCTGAATACCCTTGACATCAGCAGAAGAACATTTTGGATTTCGCATAACTTTCATACATACATTTTACTGAAAGAGGGAACAGACCCACAAGCCCTTGAAAACAAACTTGACATGCTTGTGGAAAAATATGTGGGACCCGATGTACAACAAGCGCTCGGTGTATCGCTGGATGAATTCATAGGAAGCGGAAGCTCCATAAGATATTTCCTCCAACCCCTTGAGGACATCCACCTGCACTCCCACCTTGAATATGAGCTGGAAGCCAACAGCCACATTTCGTATGTATACATTTTTTCCATCATAGCTATATTTATCCTGCTCATGGCAAGCATCAATTATACCAACCTTGCAACAGCAAAATCTGCCAGTCGTTCCCTTGAGGTTGGAATGAGAAAAGTCGTAGGAGGAACAAAACGATCCCTGAGATTTCTGTTTTTAATTGAATCGGTTTTTCTTACCCTGGTTTCTTTATTTATTGCCATTATAATTGTTGAACTTCTTATGCCACAATACAATAACCTGATTCAATTAAACCTTGACATTAATTATTTTGAAGAATGGTATACCATCCCAGGGCTTATCGTTCTTGTAACAATTGTCGGGCTAATGGCCGGAAGCTATCCTGCTTTTTTCCTTTCTTCATTCAAGCCGGTTACTGTATTGAAAGGAAAACTTAAACAAGGGACAAAAAGCAGTCTTGTTCGGAAAATACTGGTAAGTTCACAGTTCCTTCTTTCAATAATCATTCTGCTGGCAACTTACACTGTATACGAACAACTTAACTATATGCAAAACAAAGAACTTGGTTTTAACAAAGAGAATATTTTGGTACTCAAAAGATCAGACGGACTTAGAAATAACATGGAAGCCTTTAAGCAGGAAGTAGCTAAAAACCCCAGAATAACTGCTGTTTCTAATGCTGTTACAATGCCCGGGAGAAACTTTTCTAAAAATTCCTTTTTCATTCCCGGCTCAAATACAACAAAATTAATGAACCAGGCATGGATCAGTTATGACTATAATAAAGTGTTTGATTTTGAAATGAAAAGTGGCCGGTTCTTTTCCAGGGATTATCCCTCAGACTCCAGTGCAATTATAATAAATGAAGCTGCCGTTAAAAATCTCGGTTTTGAAGAGGACCCGATTGGAAAAATTATTCATTATCCTTCAGGACCCAACGGTGAAATGATGGAAATGAATATAATTGGAGTTGTAAAAGATTTTCATTATAAATCAATGCATTCTCCGATAGAACCTGCTTGTTTCAATATAATGAGAGGGAACTGGGAAGGTTTTGTTTTTCTTAAAATTAATCCTGAAAAGAAAACAGAAACGATCAATTTTGTTAAACGAACCTGGAAAGAGTTCTCCAGTTATCCTTTTCAGTATTTCTTTTTCAAGAATGACTTCAACAGGCTCCATAAAACAGAAAAAAGGACAAGTGTGATCTTAATCCTTTTCTCCATTCTGTCAATATTAATCGCCTCTCTCGGCCTAATTGGTCTTATTTCTTTTACAACCATGCAGAGGCAGAAAGAGATTGGAATTCGCAAAGCTTTTGGCTCCA
>CAYWSJ010000060.1:11480-20279 GCA_964461045.1 uncultured Bacteroidales bacterium
TTTACAACCATGCAGAGGCAGAAAGAGATTGGAATTCGCAAAGCTTTTGGCTCCAGCACCAGGAATATCATCCTTTTACTCAACAGGGAGATTCTTCTGCTTATTATTTATTCCACAATTATTGCCTGGCCGGTTACCTATTATATAACCCATAAGTGGCTACAGGATTTTTCATACCGCACAGAATTAAATTATACTATGTTTCTGTTAATTCCGGCAGGCATACTATTGCTTTCCCTTGTGGTGGTTACTTTCAGGTCGGGCAAGGCAGCAATGAAAAATCCGGCCCATACTTTGAGATACGAATAATTTTATTTATATTGAATTTTTAAAAATGAATGAGTTATGATAAAAACAAACAAGCTGGTAAAAATTTTCAGGACTGATGAAATTGAAACCACAGCTTTGAACCAGGTAGACCTGGAAATCAAAGAAGGTGAATTTGTTAGTGTAATGGGTCCGTCAGGATGCGGAAAATCTACATTGCTAAACATCCTGGGACTGCTTGACAATCCTACGTCCGGGGAATTTTATTTTAACGGAAATGAAATTTCCACACTGAAAGAGAAAAAAAGAACCAACCTGAGAAAAGGTAACATTGGTTTTGTTTTTCAAAGTTTCAACCTTATCGATGAGCTTAATGTGTTTGAAAACGTAGAGCTTCCGCTTCTTTATTTAAAAGCTCCCGCTTCGGAAAGAAAGAAAAAGGTAGAAGAAGTGCTTGATAAAATGAAAATGTCGCACAGGAAAAAACATTTTCCACAGCAACTATCCGGTGGTCAGCAGCAACGTGTAGCGGTGGCAAGAGCCCTTGTTGCTAATCCAAAGTTGATCCTTGCAGATGAGCCTACGGGTAATCTTGATTCTGCGCACGGAGAAGAGGTAATGAACTTACTTAAAGAATTGAACGATGAGGGTACTACTATTGTTATGGTTACACACTCACCTTCGGATGCTGAATTTGCAAAACGAATTGTTCACCTGTTTGATGGTCAAATCGTTTCAGAAAACGTAACCAAACTATAATCAAATAAAGCAACGCTGAAATCAAAACATTAATAATAAAATAACCCATTCATTTGTTTATTAAAATAAAAACAAATAATACTATGTTTAGAAAACTTATTATTCTAGCAGCACTTATTTGCTTTGTTATTTCCGGTGTTGCGCAAACAACAGAAGAAAGGGAAGTAGGCGAATTCAACAAAGTGAGACTTTGGGGTTCAATGACAGCAGAACTGATACAAGGCGATAAAAATACGGTTTACATTGAAAGTGAAGAATTACCTCTCGAAGACATTAACATAGAAAACGACGACAGAGAATTAAAAATAAAGGTTAAGCCAGATATTCTCTCAAAGCATGAAGGAGATGAACTTTTCATTAAAATTACACACAAAGAGGAGATTGAATCTTTACATGCCCTGGCTGATGCAGACGTGTCTTTTGACAAACCAATTCTCAGAAAAGATTTTAAACTGAACGTAGGGAGTGGTGCTCATGTTGTTATAAAAATCAATTCAGAAAAGCTTAATGTGAAGGCTTACCAGGGAGGACAGGCTCAAATAACAGGAAAAGTCGTTAATCTTGAAGCCTATATAAATTCCGGAGGAATATTGTCTGCTACCGGTCTGGTCTGCCAAAATGCCGATGTAAAGCTTAACACAGGAGGAAAAGGAGAGATAACAGTTAAAAAAGAACTTACTGCAAAAGTAACCACTGGAGCTGATTTTAGCTACCTGGGTAAGCCTGTGAAAGAAAACACAAAAACTTCCCTTGGAGGGACAATCTCAGCATGGGATCAGGAAGAAGATAAAAAAGAAGAGGAATCTGAAAAAGAAAAAAAAGAATAATCATAGATGGAAACCATCTTCGACTGGAAATATGCAAGCGTACACTACGATCATGACTGGCTGATACTTTTCATTAACTGGAAAAACAAAGTTAGCCTGGAAGAGTATCAGCGGGTCATGATTGAAATGCTTGAATATGGAAAAATTCATACCATAGATGGTTTTATCTCTGACATCAGAAAACAAACAACAGTCAATCATGAAAATCCCAAATGGTTTTTAAAAGAAATTCTGCCGTCAGCCATTAAAGATTGTGGCCTGAAAAGAGCTGCAGCAATACACGAAGGTACCAGAAATCAAAAAGCTTATCTGAAAAAAATTTCCCGCCAGGCTTCCGCCAGGTTCAATTTTAAAATCAAAACCACTCAGTCTGAAAAACAAGCTTTTAACTGGTTAAAAAGACAACAAAAATTTTCCAGCCTCTTTCCTATTTAATATCAGACTTCCGAACTATTTTATACAACTTATCTGATCGCCTGACAAGTTCGTTAACAGGGAATGATGCCCTGATGCCTTTTTCCGCAGTTGTTACCCTCTTGTCATCCACACGAAGTTCTTTAATTACCGATTCTATTACCCCTGTTGTAGGGCCAATAATCAATACCTCATCCCCTTCAGAAAGATTGTTGGCGCTGGGTTGAATTTCTGCCACTCCAATCTTTTTAAAATAATTGGTAATATTCCCCACAAAAATTTTTCTCCTGGTGGCTTGTGAACCATATTTATGGCTCCATTCGCCAAGTCGCTGACCAAGGTAATAGCCATCCCAGAAACCGCGGTTAAATACTGTAGCGAGTCTCTTTTGCCAGTTTTCAATCTTTTCCTGGTTGTATGTTCCTTGCAGATAGTACTCCACAGCTTCTCTGTAACATTGGGTTACGGTTTTTACATACTCAGGTGACCGGGCCCTGCCTTCAATTTTTAACACGGTAACGCCTGCATCCAGTATTTTGTTTAGAAAATGAATAGTTGAAAGATCTTTCGGAGACATGATATATTCATTGTCAATCTCCAGTTCATTGCCCGATTCCTTTTCTGCAACAATATAAGCTTTACGGCAGGTTTGCAGGCATTTTCCCCTGTTGGCAGAATAATTCTTTTCGTGCAGACTTAAATAACATTTTCCGGAAATAGCCATACACAATGCTCCGTGAATGAACATTTCAATACTCACTGGCTTGCCGGACGGGCCACAAATATTTTCCTCTTCAATCTTTCTGCTAATGGCTTTTACCTGCTCCAGGTTAAGTTCGCGCGCCAGCACAATGGTTTGCGCAAATCCTGCATAAAACCTTAAACTCTCAATGTTGCTGATATTTACTTGTGTAGAAATATGAACCTCAACGCCCCTGGAGCGGGCGTAATTAATCGCACTCATATCCGAAGCAATAACAGCAGAAATACCATTTTCTGCGGCGGCATCAATCACCTTTCTCATATCATCCAGTTCTTCATCATAAAGGACCGTATTAACAGTTAAATATGTCTTGACTCCAGCTGCGCGGGTTTTTTCCACAATTTGCTTCAGATCATCAATAGTGAAATTAAACGAAGAATGAGCCCGCATGTTTAATTTCTCTATCCCAAAATAAACAGCATCTGCTCCTCCCTGAATAGCTGCCTGAAGAGATTCATAAGAACCTGCAGGAGCCATTATTTCTATGTCTTCTCTCTTAATCATATCTTTTATTTAGGTTTTTTCAAACCCTGTTTCCTGCATGCAAAATTACAAATATCTGGCTATTTATAAATGCCATTGGATAAACTCTTATTTCACATTTCAGCCTTTTTCACTTTGCTATTTAGAAAAAATCATGAAAAGGTAGTGGCTTTGCATGCGTTGCAATTCAAATAATTTATAACGAAAACGAATATTAAAATATTGACAACGTGACGTTTTATTAGTAACTTATTCAAAAACACAATATGGAAACACTTGATCTATTCGGACATATAAAAAAGCAGGAAACCCTGATAACCCTGGGTAATAAAAATATTGCACACTGCGGGGTGCTGGAGAGCCTGCACCCTTTCCCCGGGTACCACGGAAAAAATCTTCCGGATGAAGAAAAACCTCGTTCATTATTTCTGTTGCTATCCTCTAAACACTCAACCGAAGAAGTTGCAAGACACACAAAAGCTATTAAAAAAGATCTGGACCTTGATTTTCATGCTGCAGACGGTACTATTTTTATCCATCCTTACCAGTATCCTTGTTTAAGAATCAAACATCTTGACACATTTCAGAACCTGTCAAAAATTATTAAAGAGTATGAAAATAAAGGCCTGGAATTCAATAAAAATAAAGAAATAAAACAAGAAGAGGCCATTATAAAAATTTACAAAAATTTCCTTGTAAGGGAAGAAGAAGGAAATATTTATCATGATCTCGAAGACAAGTCAAAAGGCTACCTGGAAATTCCTGAAAAGCTGGACTGGGAAAGTTTCAGGGAAATTACTTTTAACATCAAAAATAACCTCATTCACAATAATTTTGACGCAGCCCTGGGAGTATTTTTCCGGGCAAAAGGAATTTCAGACATAATCAGGATCTATGACCAGGATAAAGAAACGGAAAGGCTACGCTCTTTGAGAGATATGTATCTAAAAGAAATAGACCAGTTAAAAAAATAAGTTCTCTGTTTTACCTATTCTTTCTCTGAAAATGATTCTTTAGATTTTTCGTTTTAATTTTGTATTCCTTTTGGGAATATTATATTATTGTTCTGAAATTACATAGCAATGAGAATCATTAAATCCATCTTTGCAGGTATCTTTTTTACAGTTTTTTTGATTGTAGCCACCTCTCTCATCATTTCTTTTGTTTATGAAGACCAGGTTTCTCAAATTTTCCTGAAGGAAATAAACAAACGCGTTAAAACGAATATTTCCACCCAAAAAATAAACCTGTCCCTCCTGAAAAAATTCCCTTATGCAACGGTATATTTTGAAAACATTAATATTTCTGCTTCAAACAAAAAGGATAAGTCAATTCTTAAATCAGAAGAACTTTTTTTACAATTTGATATTGTCGACCTGTTTACGAAGAATTACAATATTGATAAAATCACCATCAGCAATGGAACCATAAACATCCTTGACCAGCAAAACTGGGAAAACCCAATTCCTTTGAAAGAAAATTCAAGTTCTTCGCTGGAGGTCCATTTAAAAGAACTACTAATCAAAAAAATCAAGCTTAATATAAAAAATAAAGAACAAGATTTTAAATTACTTACCACTGTTAATCAAGCGAAAATTACCGGAAATTTTACTTCAGATAAAAAAAAGTTAGATGTTGATTCAGAATTAATTATACATGACCTAAGCAATGCAGGATTTTCATATATTTCCGGAAAAGAAGTGTCTCTTAATCAAAAACTAACAATTACCAAAAGCCATATTCAATTTGCTCCTGGTAACTTATCCATTGCAAACATTCCTTTGTCTACACAGGGCAAATTTTCCAGAAAGAAGCAGATTATCGATATAAATATATCCGGAAAAAGACTAAATATTAAAGAAATAAATGTTAATGTCCCCTGGTTAATTAAAGAAAAAACAGACTTTCTGACCTTTGGCAATGGAAAAATTTCTTTCATTGCTTCGGTTAAAGGACCAATAAAAACAGGAAGACCTTACATTGAAACAGATTTTAACATAACTGATTCAAAAGTTCAAATAAACAATAATAATGACCTCAAATTTAAAGATGTATCACTTAAAGGTTATTTTTCAAATGGAATAAAGCGGCACCCTGCCTCTTCAATCCTTGTGCTAAACAATATTCAAACGAACTGGAAAAATAATGAGATTGAGGGCAATCTTAAAATTGAAAATTTCTTAGATCCCGATTTAAGAATAAATACAAAAGGGAATCTGAAATTACACAAAACAAAACTGGCAAAAAGAATTTCCGGACTTAAAAACACAGAGGGGAATGTTTCGATAAAACTAAACTACCAGGGCAAATCAAACGAATTAAAAAATATAAAATCCGTTATTCAGAATAACAATTTAAGAGGTGAATTGACTATTGAGAACGGAACAATAGAGTTGGATAATAATAAATTTCATGACATTAATGGTTTTGTTTACTTAAAAGAAGAACTGTATCTTGATCGCCTTCATTTAACCACCATGAAAACTAATCTGAAAATTGACGGGAAAATATTTAATCCGGCAGAGCTGCTAACTGATACAACTTCAAGCATGAAAGCTAACCTGCACATATATTCTGATTTCCTTGATGCAAACAAAATGATTAACAACAACGAAAGGACTGCCGACTCAACTATTTCCATTCCCAGCGGTTTTTCAGGAAACCTTTATTTAAAATTTGGAAAATTCCTTTTTAAAGATTTTTCAGCAAAAAATTTAAAAGGAAGCCTCAGACTAAATCCAAAATCTGTTGATATTGAGAGGTTAAGCTTAAGCACAGCAGAAGGCAATGCCGTCGCAACCGGAGAAATAGCACAGATCAATGACAGCACATTCAGGCTAAACAACGATTTCATTTTAAATCATATTGGCATCAATCAAACATTTAAATCATTTAAAAACTTTGGACAACAATATATTAAATCAGATAACTTAAAAGGATACATGAATGGAAAAATCCATTTTTCAGGTAATATTTCATCCGATCTCAAAATGGATTTATCATCACTTTTATGTGTAAGTAATATTTCAATAAGACAGGGCGAACTTATTGATTTTGAACCCATGGAAAGAATGGCAAAATTTGTGGAACTACAGGAATTGAAACACATAAAATTCTCTGAGCTTTCTAATAAAATTACAATTAAAAACAGTAAAATAACCATCCCGGAGATGGAAATAAATTCATCTGCATTTAATCTAAACATAGCTGGTTGGCATAAATTTGACAACACCTTCTCCTACAATATAAATCTTCTTTTATCTGAAGTTCTTTCTAAAAAAGTTCGCAAAAAAAATCCAAAAACAGAATTTGGATACATTCAGGACGACGGGGTGGGGAAAGCCCGCCTTTATATTAAGCTATACGGAAATACGGATAATTACAAAATAGAATATGACAAGGAAGGCGTTAAGGACAAAATAAAAACGGACATTAATGATGAAAAGAAAGAGCTAAAACAAATACTAAACGAAGAGTTTGGTTGGTTTAAAAACGATACCACGATTACAGATAAAGATACTTCTGCAAAAAACAATCGTTTTAATATTGAGTGGGAAGAAAGTGAAGTAAAAAAGAAAAAGAAAGATGAGAAAAAGAATGACAACCCTTTCATAATTAAATGGGAAGAGGATACGTTATCCAACTGATAAAACACAAGTTCATCAACTCCTGAAAATCCTGCATAATGAATATCTATCTTAAAAAGCAACGCTGGAAAGTTTATCTTCTGTTTTTTGCCATTCTCATTGCAATCGGTTCTTTCTGGTTCACCAATAACCTGGCAAGGGAACTGGCAAGGGAAGAACGAAAAAAAGTTGAACTATGGGCCAAAGGAATAAAGGAAGTTGCCAATATTGAAAACCTTGATAAAGAATACAGCAACATCGCTATTGAGGTAATAGAAAACAATAAAACGGTGCCCGTAATATTAGCGGATGAAAACAACAACATCATATCTTCCCGGAATATTTCGAAAAAGAAACACAACCAGGAAAAATACCTCCAAAAGTTGATCCGGGAGATGAAAAAGGAACACGAACCAATTTCCTTTACCCTTTCAGGAGGGCAAAAACGATATATCTACTACAAAGATTCTACAATTCTTACACAGCTGTTCTACTTCCCTCTTATTCAGCTAGGTGTGGTAGGCTTGTTTCTTTTTATAGCCTATTACGCTTTCAGTACTTCACGCAAATCGGAACAAAACCAGGTTTGGGTGGGCATGGCTAAAGAAACAGCTCACCAGCTGGGTACACCAACGAGTTCTCTTTTAGCCACGCAAGAATTGCTAAAGCTGAAACTAAATGACGAAACCCTGATCAAGGAAATTGAAAAAGATGTAGGACGCTTACAGAAAATCACAGATCGTTTTTCAAAAATCGGGTCTAACCCGGTTATTAAAAAACAAAATATAATCCCTGTGCTCTACAATGCCATTGATTATATCCAGTCAAGAACATCAAAAAAGGTAACATTTGATATTCAATGGCCAAGAAATAATAAACTGGAAGTTCCGTTTAATGAAGTTTTATTTGAATGGGTTATTGAAAACCTATTTAAAAATGCGCTAGATTCGATTAATGGCCAGGGTTCAATAACTGTTAATTTAACCAACAAGCAAAATTCACTGGTCATTGACTGCACAGATGATGGCAAAGGAATCCCAAAATCAAAACAAAAAATAATTTTTCATCCCGGTTTTACTTCTAAAAAACGCGGATGGGGGCTTGGTTTATCTCTGGCTAAAAGGATTGTAGAAGATTACCACAACGGTAAAATTTTTGTGCATCATTCAGAACCTAAAAAAGGAACGACCATGCGGATTGTTTTGAAGAAAGACTGAGGCTGGGGTTTTCCGAATCTGTGGTTAGAGGGAAATGTTTTGACGATCACCGGCGTTGTTTTTGAATTCCATTGTTGCATTGTTTTATTGTTTCTCTGCCGCATAGTCCAAGTCCAAGCCAGCGTCCGCTCCACCCTGTACATGCCGGGTTAAATATTTTTCAAGGTTATTCTAAAACCCTTATTTTAAGATAAAAACATATATATTTAATTCCTGACGGGGTTTTATTTTATTCCGCATTTTCATCACCCGGCCTGACATTTGTGGCGATCAACCACGTGGGTTTTTGAAATATACCATCCCTACGGGATTCCGTATCTTGCATGGTTTTCACTACCCGGATTTACATCCGGGCCTACAAATATGGCATGCCTACGGCATTAGCATACAGGTCAGGCAAGCAATCAAAAGAAAAAAAATTACAAACCCGGAGGAGTTTGAAC
>CAYWSJ010000061.1:0-19976 GCA_964461045.1 uncultured Bacteroidales bacterium
TAAACTCCTATCCTGAAAATAAAAAACAGGATCATTTGCCCTGGAGTTTCAAAATTCCAGTGAATTAACCTGGTAAATGACATATCTTCATAACCCAGAATAATAGCTGTGATCCAGAATACCCATGTAATGCTGTAGGCGATTATAACATAATAAAGTAAATATTTTTTGTCCGTTTTTTTCATTTGTATAGAGTTTGATTATTGGTTTTATATTCTAAGACTCATTCTTATCAAAGTCTCCATTTTTTGATACTGCACCCCATGTAACCCTTATGCTTTATTCATTCCCTTTTGTCTATATGCTGTTGAGGGTTTCATATGAATTTCATATTTATCAATTATGAGTAGTGAATTGAATTTTTATTTTATAATTGTCATTGAATAACAATAATTTACAATATTACTTATATCGAATTGTCTTTCCGGGGCAATTATTTTTTTCTCTTTCAGTTTATATCTTCTTAATTTTTTTGAGAAGTGATATGTCTTTTTATGTAAGTAAAAATAATCAATTTTTTATCGATAAAAAATGGCTTACAACATAAGTTTAGCCTGGTTATTAACTATACTTTATAACAAATAACTTTTGGCGCTGGTGTTGTTTGCGAGAAACGTATAGCGCTATGCGCCGTGAGGTTGATAATCAATAATTTAATTTGAATTTAATAGTTTTTCAGCAAACCCCTATTAAAGGTAGCTTTCAATACGACTTGGAGTAGAAGCAGAATAGCCTGTCCCGGTTATTCCATCGGGAATAACCGTAAGCCGGGTGGACCCGATACACTGAGTTATCGGGACAAGTTGTGAACGGTGCTCCGGTGGGCTATTGGCTCACCGGCCATCTATTCGATTCCCGCTAGCTATTATTTTTCTGTCATTTCTTCAGTTAGTTCAATCAATTCTTCAACTGGATCAAAATAAGGTAGGACTTTTTCTTTATCAAAATCAAACAAATCATCATAATCTCCCTTTTGTCTCCAAGTAAATAGTTGAGAAAAAATTTTGCCAAATTCCTTTGGGATTAGTTCTTCTTTAATAAAAAATTCTGAAAATTTTTGTTTAACTCCATTGTGGGTTGTTGGACTCAAATCTTTACTTAACAGCAATGCAGATATCGCATAATACGCAGCGTAATAAAGTCTATTAATTGTAGAGTTCCATTTATCATTTTCTGCTAATATCTGTGCAGCCTCGAATGTCTCTCTGGCTCTGGATAAACGATATTTAATTAAATCCTTTTTTGATCCTTTCATTTTATCTTTATCCCTTCTTTTTTTATTTTCTCAAATAATGGTGTAGAAGAATGTTTTTTATTCCAATCTCTCTTAGAGTAAACTAAAGGAGAAATAATTTCCCCGGTTTCCAATTCCAATTCATAAAATTCATCCATTATTTTTGTTTCTAAATCAAAAGTAACATTCTTTAAATTAAGCAAAACTAATAAATCCCAATCTGAAAGCTCTCTGGCATCACCTCTGGCTCGCGATCCATAAAGATAAATCTCAGAGTCTGGATGCTTTGCTTTTGCCAATTGAAGAATTCTTTCTAATATTTTATCTCGTTTACCCATATTACAAAAATAATGAATTTTATCACTCTAATAAATAATATTCCTTTCTCTCATAGCTTAGTGGGGAACATACCCATTCCCACCTTGCGTTTAATATTTGGTTTATGCACATTGTTTTTATCCTTGTTCATAGCTAAGTTACTAATTTTCACATAAAAAAACGGGCATAAGAAAGGAAAATTTTTCAAGTTTTAACTTTTTCTTGCTTTTATCGTCTAAACCCAAATACCCAAAACCAAATTTACTTATGAGGAATTTTCAAACACTTGCGATTTTATTATTCATGATTACCCTGAGCCTTACTTCTGCTGCCCAGGAGAAAAAGAAATTGTCTTTTGATGACATCCTGAAATGGAACAGAATTACTGAAAAAGATATTTCCGCTGACGGAAGCGTGGTTGCTTACAAACTTGAACCCTGGAAAGGAACGCCGGTGCTTAAGGTGGTCCGCAAAGATGGTTCCGAACTGCTTACTAAAACCGGCGGAACAGATATTAGCATAACGAATGAATCAAAGTTTGTTATTGCCAGGGTAGCGCCACACGAGGACACCATTCGGCAGCTTAAACTGAAGGGTACGAAAAAAGAAGATTTACCCATGGACCGGTTATTGGTTTTCAATGCGGAATCAGGAAATAAAACGATGGTTGAGAACTTAAAATCTTTCAAAGTACCTGAAAAGTGGAGTGGATGGATTGCTTACCAGACCAAAACGGAAGTGGAAAAAGATACGACCAAAGAGACTGAAAAACAGAAAAAGGAATCAAAGAAAAACGGTTTTGCTTTGACTGTTCAGAAACTCTCAGGCGATTTGGAGGAATTTCCTTTTGTTACCGAATATGTTTTTGCCAAAGAAGAGCAGTTACTGGCTTTTACTTCTACCGGAGATGATGAAGGCTTTGAACCTGGTGTTTATCATTATGACTTATCAGGTGGAAATGTAACACCGGTAATGACCGGTAAGGCTAAATATAAACAATTAACTCTCAGAAATGACGGCTCTATGCTTGCTTTTGTCTCAGACAGTACAACTACCGATGAAGACAGAGATTTTTCATTATACCTGTGGAAAGGAGAGGGGCAAGCCAGTGAAATAGTCCATGGCAATAACAAGGGAATGCCAGAAAATTGGACTGTAAGTGAAAATGGAGAAATCCGATTTTCCAAATCAGAAGAACGAATTTTTTTCGGAACGACTCCCATGAGACCTGAAAAAGATACTACTAAGCTGGAAGAAGAGATACCTAAACTGGATGTCTGGCACTGGAATGAGCCTGTGCTGCATTCTGTTCAACTGAACAACAGGAAAGAGAACCTGAAGAAAAGTTATATGGCTGTTTATCACCTGAATAAGGACAAAATGGTTCAGCTTGAGACTAAAGATTTTACCGGAATAAGTCTGATTGATGAGGGAGATGCCGACAAAGTGCTTGCATGGTCGTACCTTCCTTATGGAGTAAGAAGAATGTGGGAAGGATATCCTTATCATCATGATTTTTACCTGGTGGATATGCAGACCGGAAAGGCAAAAATGTTTAAAAAGGACTGCAGGGCCTGGCCTGATGTTTCACCTGGAGGAAATTATATTTTCTGGTACAATGCCAAGGATACAACCTGGATCACCTATAATATCGAAACAGGGAGAGAATATACGGTTACAAATCCCGAAACTGTTCAGTCGGCAAGGGAACTTCATGACACACCTAATCTTCCTTATACATACGGTTCACCCGGCTGGCTGGAAGACGATGAAGCCCTGCTGGTCTACGACCGGTATGATCTTTGGAAAGTTGATCCTGAAAACCGGGAAAAGCCTGTCAATCTCACACAGAATGGAAGAAAAACCAATACGGAATATCGCCTGGTGGATTACAGGTCTGACGAAGAAAAGAAGAAAGGTCTGGATGCCTCTGAAACCTTTCATTTCCATGGACATAATGTAGTTACCCGTGCAGATGGCTATTATGAAAAGAAGCTCAAAAAGGCAGGGGCACCTGAAAAACTTATTAGCGGAAAATTTAAACTCAGAGAACCGTTGAAGGCTGAAGAGGATCAGACTTATCTTTATACAAAGGAGACTTTCCAACAATTTCCCGATTTGCTGATAACAAAGAGTTTTCGTAAATCCAGACAAATAACCCATGCCAATCCGCAGCAGGAGGAGTTCAAATGGGGTACTACAGAATTGTACAGCTGGTTTTCTGCTGATGGAAAAAAACTTGAGGGCTTACTGGTTAAACCCGAAGATTTCGACCCCAATAAGAAATACCCGCTCATAGTGAATTTTTACGAAAAGAGTTCACAGGGCTTATATAATCACCGTGTCCCTGAACTGGACCGTTCAACAGTGGGTTACCACTACTATACCAGTAACGATTATATCATTTTTAACCCTGATGTTTACTATGATACAGGTTATCCGGGTGAAGATGCTTTCAATTGCGTGATGACCGGTGTTACCCAGTTGATCTCAGAAGGATTTATTGATAAGGATCATATTGCTGCACAGGGTCATAGCTGGGGTGGTTACCAGGTGGCTTACCTGGCTACACAAACCGATTTGTTTGCTGCGATTGAGTCAGGTGCCCCGGTGTCTAACATGTTTAGTGCTTATGGTGGAATCCGTGGCTGGTCAGGCAGAAACCGTTCATTCCAGTATGAGCATACCCAAAGTCGTATCGGTGAGTCAATCTGGGAAGCGCCACTCAGGTACCTTGAGAACTCTCCGCTTTTCTGGGCCGATAAGATTGAAACACCCCTGCTGATTATGCATAATGAGCAGGACGGTGCTGTACCTTTTAGTCAGGGTGTAGAGTTTTTTATAGCCTTGAGAAGATTACGAAAACCGGCGTGGTTGCTGAATTACAATGAGGCAGATCACTGGCCTACGAAAATTCGGGATAAGCATGATTTCCAGATTCGCATGGCACAGTTTTTCGATCATTATCTCAAAGAAAAATCAATGCCCGAATGGATGAAGGAAGGAATCCCCGCAGTTGAGAAAGGAACCAATATGGGATATGAACTTTTGAAATAGTCAGGAATAAATAGATTGAATTCAATCCGGTATGTCTTCATAAAATAGAAGTGTACCGGATTTTTTATGAACAAAATTTGTTTTATAAGTTTTCTTCAATTATTCTGACAGGTGCGGGTAATTTACCTGACTTTAATACATTAGCAAGTTCTTTTGCTTCTTTAACTGTGAAGTCACCTGAAATGGACGACTGTCCCCCAGTGATTTCCTGGTTAACTCTTGGTGCAGAATACACGTAACCATCGAGCACAATAGCAATAAATTTTTGGACATTGTTTTTGGTTAATCGCGCCCAGATTTTTGCACCTTCTGCATTCATTGACATTAAGACTTCTGCCCTGGCCTGATTTCTTCCGAACTGTGCATTAACGTCTTTTACCACCTCTCCTGTAAGTGGTGCTTTACCTTCTCTTCCGGTTTTCTTGATGGCGTATAACGGATAGAACTCTTCATTATCATCATAAGGTTTTACGCCCCAATGGAATTCGAGGTCGCGCGGGACAATAGAGCGAATTTTTTTCATCTGCAGATATTGGTTTACCTTTGCCGTATCATTAAAGTGAGCAACTCCAACAACCGGGGTATTAATTAATTGGCCGTTACTGTTTGCCATGGGTTTCAGGATATTAAAGAGCGGATATTCTTTGGCCATTTGCTGAGCAGTATCTTCTACAATCTTTTCCCGGGCTTCTCTGATTTTTTTATTGGCTTCATTCAGGTATTGATAGACTTCGGGATTCTCATAAGTTTCCCAGAACTCCAATTTTGCCGTTGTTTCTATCAATTTTTTTATGCTCTCAATATTCTCAACCTCCGGCAATTCTATCAAAATATTCTCTGAATTATCAACTCTTTGAATATTTTGATGACGGATACCATAATGATCAATGCGGGTTTTTAAAATGTTTATCGTTTTATTGATTACTTGATCCATTTGTTCTTGCAATACTTCAAGAACTTCTTCATTGGTTGAACTAAAGTTGATTTTGTTGCGTAAATCTATAGTACTGAAAATTTTTGCCAGTCTTGCTTTGGAGTCAACTTTATTAAAAGCTTTACCGAAAAGAGTAACGTAACTTTCACTGCGGGCACGTTGCATGTCATTAGCAACGCTAAGAGCCTCAAGGAATTTCTCGTCTTTGCTGTTATTTGATAGTGACAAAAATAATTCTTCAACTGAAACTCTCACCAGGAATTTATTTTCCAGTTTCTTTTTGCATGAAAGTGTAAAGGTTGCAAAAATGAATGCAACCAAAACACATGCTGAAATCATTTTTTTGTTTATCATGATGAATCTATTTTCATTAGTATACTTTGGTTATAATATATTGACCTGGATCATAAAACTGATTTTGTATTACTTAAAAACTAAAAGTACAAAAAAATAATAATATTTGAAATTTATTGAATTAAATAAAATTAAGGGAAAGAAACCATCATTTACAGCACATAGTTAAAAGACAGTGAATAGAAATGAGGGTTACATGGGATTCGGAATAAAAAAAGGAGACATAAGCAGAAATAACTCTCAGAATATGAAACTAATAATCAAACACTATAATAATGAATAAATTTTATAGTTCGCCAGTACCTCCTTCCGGAAAATCATCACTGATCTTGATCGATTTATCTGTAATTTCTGTGGTATTATCATCTTTGAATTTCACTTCAAAAAACATATCCAGGCAGGTTTCATTACCGCAGATTACTTTGTAGTATCGATTGAATTTGTCTACCATATCTGTCGGCATTTCTCCATTTTCTTTCCATTTGTAACAAAACTGGAGGTACTTCATATACTCAATAACTTCTGTTTTATTTCTTCCGTTTTCAGTAAGCAGCTTAAAACCCAACATTGAGGGTTTTGTCGGAGGTTCGTCCATTAAATTCCAGGTAAGACCGGATTTGAGTTTGATTGTAACACAGTCTTTCACCATAAAATCATCTCTTTGTTCAAGGGATTCTAATAAGGATTTATAATGGTTATACTGCTCTTTCTCCAAAATCATGCGTGGATGTGTCCGTAGTTTTATAAGTGCTTTTCTGGCCCTCAAACCGTTTTTAACTTTTACCATAAAGGAATCTGACGGATCAAATTTGACATATTCGGTCCCGTTAATATCAATAGTTTTGGGCTGTTCTTCCTGGGTAAATCCAGTTAAAGTGCAAACGGTAAAGACCAGCAATAATGATAATATTTTTTTCATAGGAGTATTGTTTTATGTTTTTTATTTTAGGTGTTTATATTTTGCTTCCAAATAATTGTTTTCAGCTTACTAAAGATTTTATTCTGCATTTGAGGAGCTAAAGATAAACGATGTCTTTTAGGAATGCAAAAAAATAATGAGCCGGTTAATGAACATAACTGGATTTTCATGGAGCAATTCTTTATTTTCTGGTGAATTTTTGATTTTCTATTTTTTTTTAGACAATTATTAATTTTTCGTATCTGAGTGGTGGGTAATTTAGTTCTTTTTTTCTTTATGAGCCTTGGGCCGCATCTGAGTCACCAACACGCCTGTCAGAACTACAATCAAACCTAAAATATCTATTATTTTGGGTGTGTCTCCAAATGTCACCCATGCCATCAGCATGGTTACAGGAGGCCCAAGGTAAAAGAGACTGGCAACGCGTGTTGCATCGATACGTTCAATCAGTAGCCACATTAAGGCATAGGCACCCAGTGAGACAGCCAGGATAAGCCATATCATGGTATAAATAAAAGGGGTTGTCCATTGTGCTGAAAGTTCTTCCATGAAAACTGCCGGAATGAATAATACTGCTGTAGTTGCAAGACATTGATAAAAAAGCATCAGATCCATCGGTAATCTTAGTTTGCTTGAATTTACTTCCATTCTGCGTTGCAACAAGCTGGCTACGGTAATTGCAACAACTGATCCGAGTGGAACCAGGTAACCAAAAACAGAGCTTGTATCCTGAAAGTTTACTCGGTTAAATATTGGCAGCGCTATGCCTCCAAAACCTATGAATAAACCAATCCATCTGATTAACGGGGTTTTTTCACCAGTGGCTTTGCCGGAGAAAGCACCTGTGGCCAGGGGTTGTAAAGCGACTACGAGAGCTACAATACCTGCAGGTACCTTATTATCAAGCGCAAGTAAAACACAGCTAAGCCAAACCCCATGAGCAAGTAATCCCACAAGCATATTGGGGGCTGCTTCTGACCAGGATACCCATCGGAAACGCTTTGTGATTAAGAGGTATAGAAACAGGATTATCGTAAGAGCCAGGTAGCGCCATAAAAGGAGTGTAAATGGGCCGGCATACGGCAATCCGTACTCTGCACCAATGAAACCCGAATTCCAGAGTAATACAAAGCCAATTCCGGTGAATATTGTACTATGTTTTATTTTTTTGTGTTTTATGAATCGGTGCATTATTTCTTTTGAAAACTTATGGCAAATATAATAAAATAGACTGCCGGTTTTATCCTTTGTTATTAAGCAACCTGTTTTTATTTAAAGTGTTATGGATCATTTGCCGGAGACAGCCCTTAATTTAAAGCCGTGTTTCTCCTTTTTGAAATATGAATGAGATTAATCTTGGAATGGTTGACAAATTATCATTATCAAACCATTCGTTTAACTCAAGTATTTTGAAACCATTATTTAAAGCCGTTTTTATGTATTCTGAGGTATGATGAATGAATGCTTCGGGCTCTTCTGTATGCTGACCATGCTCAAACCTGGCTTTGGTTCCGTTATATTGCCTGGCAGGATGTAACTCGCATATGTAGTATATTCCATCGGATTTCAATTTCTTAAAACTTTCCTGGAAAATAAAATGAAGGTCTCCAATATGCTCCAGGGTCAGACTGCAGCTTATCAGATCAGCTGACTGATCATTTACTTCCCAAGGTTTTAAGATATCTCCCTCCAGGAAAACAACGTTTTCTGCCTTAATTTTTTCACGAGCTTTTTGAAGCATCTTCGCAGAGAAATCAATACCGGTTACTCTTGATGCCTTTTTTGCCAGCCATGCGGTATTTTTGCCCGTTCCACAGCCGATCTCAATCACATCTGTAAAATTAAATTGCTCCAGTGTCTTTTTTAAGGCCTTTTTTTCCAGGTCACGGGTTTTGTTTTCAACCTCATCATAACTAGCTGCCCATTTATCATATGCTTTGTCTGTTCTCATATTTTTGTTTTTATTTACTCATCTTCTTTGACAGTACAATATTATGAAATTTCATATTTCCGTTAAATTGCCACTTTCACTGCCACTGCCACCACGACTGCTATAAACTATAAATATATTATCTTGCATGCAAAATTTTGTTTACTGTATTAAGAGGTATACCACTTTTCTCAGTTATTTGTTTGTTCGTGAGTCCGCTATCATGCATGTTCCAGACAAAAATTTCGAGTGGCTCACCCACTTCAATTAAATGATGATCGGGATCAAAAAACCTGATCGTACGCTGACCCCAGGGTTCTTCATGCAATTCATGCAAAAAACTCACATTTTCCTTTTTTAATTTGATAAATGTTTCTTCTATCTGATCAGTCTCAAAATAAAGCTCAAACCTATTGGAGATACTTTTTGTTTTAAGCTTTTTTCCTATCAGATGATCAGGGCTTACTTCCCAGATTGTTAATCCACTTTTAAAAATTAGGTTTTTACCAAAATCGTGCTCCGTTTTCTGACCTAGTATTTCACAGTAAAACGTTTTTGATCTTTTAATGTCACTCACAAAAATAACAGGAGAATGAAAATGCATAGCTTAAATAAATTGATGTTTTACCAAAAGTAGTGAAAAGATAAATTTGAATCTAAAAAAATAATCAATCCATTGAAATATTTTTGAAATCACTATATTTGGAAAGATATTCCAATAAAAACAGATGCTTGGTTATATGGAATTTATATTGATTATTGGCATTTTTGAGGCACTTTTTTTAGCCGGACTTATTTTCACTCAAAAGAAGAAAAGCCTGTCCGATCATATTCTTGGAATCTTTTTCCTTGTTTATGCCTTGAATTTTGCACTCAGCTATCTTGAATTCTATAACAGGATCAATGGTTTTCCTTATCCTTTCTTCCTGGTAACAGCGCCACCAATAATATTGCTTCACGGACCAGCTTTATGGTTTTATGTCAAATCTCTTACTGACCAGAATTTTCGTTTTCGCTCTGGTTATTTACTGCATTTTTTGCCATTTGCTCTGATGATGGTTGGTTTGTTTTTTCATGTCTATTCTCTTCCGGCGGAAGCAAAAATTAAAATGGTTCAGGATGGCTCAATCACCGATCATTTGGTTTATAAGATATTTGTTGTTGCCATTGCCCTTTCAACGACAGGATATAGCATCTGGGGGTTAGCGATGGTTCTCAGGTATAATAAGAAAATAAAAACTTACTTTTCTCATATTGAAAAAATTGACCTCAGTTGGCTGAAGATTCTGCTAGCTGGTGCAATTATTGTTTATGGAATTATCAATACTGTCTACATTATTGACTTGTTTATTCCTGTTGCTTCATTTGGAGCCATGCAGTTTTTTAGTTTTGTTTTTGGTGCTGTTTACATCATCTTTCTTGGGTTCTTTGGTTTGCAACAGGGAAATCTTTTTGCCAGTCAGAAGATCAATATGAACCTGGAGGAGGCAGTTGAGCAGCATAAAACAGAAAGAAATGCAGGAGGGAAAGACGAAAAATTTGTACATTTTTTGTTGGAACATATGAAAGAAGAAAAGCCTTATCTGAATAGCGATCTTAACATTTCAAAACTTAGCAGAGAACTTGATGTTACGCCTGAATATCTATCAAAACTCATAAATACTAAATTGAATAAAAACTTTTTTGATTTTGTTAACCGATACAGGGTCAATGAGTTTAAGGAATGCTGCAAAAATTCTTCACACCAAAACCTCTCTCTTATTGGATTGGCCTATAATTGTGGTTTTAATTCTAAAGCTACTTTTAACCGGGTCTTTAAAAATATTGCAGGTGTCACGCCAAGTGAATATTATAAACAGGTCTCAGAAAAGTGAGACTTCTTTTTTGTAAACTGATACCCCTTTTCAGAAAAGTGAGACGTTTTTTTTATGCTTTTGTTTTTTATTTGATGTCAATGTCAAATTAAAACAAATGCACAATGAAAAATCAGTTTAATTATAGTTTGTACTTGCTCATGCTGGTCCTGATAATGGGATGTACTTCCATTAAACAGACTGGCAGGAAGGAAACCCCAGAAGCACCGGTTCTGAAGCTTTCAGCAGGCATAAATAAAGGAGGAATTACTGATAATACAGATATGTCAGAATTGTCTGCTGTCTCGGAAAAAAAAGAAACGTCTGTGGATGCTTACAGCGGTGCCACAAAAACAGGTGTGAATGCCAGTGCTCATGTGGCTATTCCATTGTTTAACAATGCTGTAGAAACCGGGCTGGATTTTATGTATAGTCCCCAGACCTTATCTTACCAGGATGAACTGAATCTATTCACGGGCAAAAGAGAAATATATACATCTCAAATAATGGTCCCCGTAACTTATAATTTCAGGGTATTAAAATCTTATCAGCCACAAGGTCTCTTAAGAATTAAGCTTGGTTTCCTTTTTCAGTACAACATGCTTAATGCTAAAGACAGAGGTAACCAACTTCCCGGTTTTCAGGTAAACAATTTTTCTAATGGCTTAACGCTGGGACTCGAAAGCACACCTATTCATCTGAATAATGGGGCAGACCTTGGTTTTTATATGGATTTGTACAGAGGTTCACAGATATACGAAGATTTTTATAACCGGAAAAGTTTCGAAATGCCCGGATCAAGCTTTTTTAAAGCTGGCATTATTTATAAATTTAACTTATAAACATAAAAATATGAGAACTGCGATTATCTATTCAACAAGTCACGGAACCACTCAGAAGGTGGCGGAAGAAATAAAATCTCTTTTGGGCGATGAGAAAGCCCAGTTATTCAATTTGAAAAAGGATAAGAATTTTGATATTACGGAATATGAGCAAGTCATTTTGGGCGGATCAATTCATGCCGGAAGAATTCAAAAGAGAATTAAAGATTTTTCTGAGAAGCACACCCAGGAATTGTTGGAACGAAAGCTGGGATTGTTCCTTTGCTGTATGTTCGAAGAAAAAGCCGAAGAACAATTTAATAATGCATATCCTGAAATATTGAGAAATCACGCCGGAAGTAATAAAGTTCTGGGCGGTGAATTGCTTTTTGAGAAGATGAATTTCTTCGAAAAAGCCATGGTGAAAAAAATTGCAGGGGTGCATGAAAGTGTTTCAAAGGTTGATGAGAAGAAGATTATTGAATTTGTAAATGAACTGAACCAATAAGCTATGGTTTTGAACATTTTCGAGAAGATTAAACTGCAAACAATCTTCTTTCTTATAATAGGATTGTTCCTTTTGTTTGGTTGCCGGTCTTATGAACAATGTCTGAGGAATACTATTACCATGCCTGAACTGGAAAATGTTAGAGATGGCATTTATTCCTCACGTTATAAAGGCAAATTTGTTTCTGTTACCACCAGGATTAAAGTTTCTGCTTCGAGGATAGAAGAAGTTGACATTCTGAAACATGAAACGTTAATGGGAAAAAAAGCTGAGATCCTTGCAAAAAGGATTAAAGATAAACAGACAATAAAGCTTGATGCGGTTTCAGGAGCAACGGCCAGCAGTAATGCTATTCTGAAGTCTGTTGAAGCAGCCCTGAAAAAGGCGGAAAAAAAGAAGATCGACAAATAATTATTTACGGAAAATGTTATCAATAAACTAAAAGATTGTTTGATAAATGGAAATCAGGTTATTATAATTTGTGAGTTAACCAGACATTTTTGCTGATAATATCCGGCATGGGGCATACTGTTTATATTTGATGCATACAGCGGGGAATCCTTGTTTTATAAGGTCGAAGAGGTTTTGCAGAGTGTCGTAAACATGCTCATCGCAGTAACGGTCCTGTTCCTGGCGGCTAACTATTTGAAACATGTTTATACCAGGCTTTTCTGGTATGGCCGGGAGGTGCATTCAGAAAAATAGCATCTTCAAAGTTTAATAAAGCATACTATTTAAATAAAATCATAACGATTTCTAAAATTGTAATATTTTGTTTTATCGAAGAAGTTTAGACTGCCTTGTTCAGAATATAAATCTAATTGTAAGGGAATCAGTTTTGTGTAACGTTTTTATTTTTTCCGGTGATTTAAAAACATTGTATTCATAAAAGGTAAAATCGTAAAACCGTAATTATTTAATTGTCTGCTCAATGAAATTTTTATATATTTGTTTTTTAGGGTCGTGAAGCCGTAAAAGGCATAAAGTATAAAGCTTTCAGTTGATCTTTAAATTAATCGGGAAAGTATGTAATAGATGTTATAATGAATCATTCAGTGTTTTTATTTTTTTCTTTGGGGACGATCAATGGCGATACAATTTTCTTCCTGTTTCTTATAATCATTTTAGTGGTTTATATTGGCTATCTCCATTATAGATTGCAAAAGCAAAAAATTTATACTGAAAATATTGAAAAACAACTTAGAAGAATTGAGGAAGAAGGAGATGTAAGAAATTTTAAGGAACTAATGAATAAAATTTCATCTTCTGATTATGAACAAAGGAACACGCGTGATGAAATTTTAGAGCCCGAAATCCTGGATTTTATTTTTAAAGATGAAGAAAAGCAGAAAATTTTTATTCACTATACCCGTGAAAAGGAAAATGCTGAAAAAATTCTGGAAGATGGATTTAAATTTGTAAATACCTTCTATAAAACAGCAGAAGAAGTAAGAAACGACAGTACTGATTTGATTTATAAGCACAATCGCCACAAGTCTTTTGGAAAGTATGTAATTGTTATTTGTATCGATAAATCAATTTACAACAAATACCTGAAAGAAACCTATAATTACAGTACTTACGATTTATTTGTTGAACAACTTTTAACGGCTGAAGAACCGGTGTTAAACCAGGAGTCGGACTGGGTTTATAAATTACATCCAAAATTTATTAAAGGATTTTTTAATTATGAAACGGGAGACGTCCATCCAAATAAAATTTTTGATTCGGGATTTGACTCCGATAAATTTAATGAAAATTTGAAAAGAGAAATTCATTAACAGATATCCTGATATTAATTTTAACGCTATGAGGACATATATTCTATCTTTAATTATTTTTATGGGCTGTGCTTACTCATTAAGCAGTCAGTCTGTGTCAAAATCCTTTCTGCACAAAACTGCCCCGGACTCCTTCAGGGTTGAATTTCAGACAACCCAGGGATCATTCACTGTTGAAGCATACAGAAACTGGTCGCCTGAAGGAGTCGACCGGCTTTACCAGTTGGTTATGACTGATTTTTATGACAGTGCTGCCATTTTCAGAGTTCAGCCCGATTATGTGGTTCAGTTTGGAATTTCACCTTCACCTGATGTTAATGATTTTTGGGACAGGCATCCGCTGGAAGATGAACCCGTAAAAGTATCAAACAAAAATGGGAGAATATCTTATGCAAGAGAAGGTCCTTTGAGCCGCACAACCCAGCTTTTCATAAATTGCAACGATAATCCAAAACTTGATACTGTTCAATTTAACAATTTAAGAGGTTTTGCTCCTGTAGCCCAAATTGTGGATGGCTTTGAGGTAATAAAATCTTTTTATAGCGAATATGGTTTTGAACCAGCTAATAAGCAAGATTCTGTCTATAAGCTTGGGAACGTATATTTAAAAAAGCATTATCCTGAACTGGATTATATTCTCAAAACAAAAATGATTAAGGAAAAATAATTTTCTTATTATTCAGCCCCCTGGAGCCAGAGATATTTTTTTTAGCTTCTTTTAACCTTATCTGACAAGTAAAATTTTAACATTTTTTTTGTTGACATACCTGTTGTTTTTTATTACATTTTTCTATGTAATTGCTTAAAGTATAATAGTTTATGAGTAATAAGACAAATTTTTATATCGGTACAAGCGGATGGAGTTATGAACATTGGGTGGACAGGTTTTATCCTGCCGATCTGAAAAAGAACGAATGGTTCCCCTTTTATACTCAGTATTATAATACGGTGGAACTGAATATGTCTTTTTACAGGTATCCTTTTAAAAATATGTTGAAAGGGTGGAAGAATAAAATGTCGAGGGATTTTAAGATGACTTTCAAAGCAAATAGGCAAATTACACATCAAAAGAAATTTCATGATGTGGAGGAGGAAGTTGCAAAATTCTATCAAATAACCGGAAATCTTGGAGCTAATACTGGTTGTATTTTGTTTCAAACCCCACCTTCATTTAAATGTGATGAACAAAACTTTAGAAATATGCTGAAGTTCATGGATTTGTTAAATCATGATTTCAGAAACGTAATTGAATTCAGACATGAAAGTTGGTATGATACAGAGGTCATCCGGCTGTTAAAGGCACATAATGTTGCATTTTGTTGTGCATCCGGACTTGACATGCCCAATGATGTGATTACTACAGCAGATTTTGCATATTTCAGGTTTCATGGCCCGGAGAAACCTTATGCCTCAAGATATACAGATGAACAACTTGATGCCTGGGCAGAGACTATAAAATCAGAGATAAAAGATCATAATCTGAAGGATGTATTTTGCTATTTTAACAATGATTATTTTGGCTATGCCTTAGATAATGCAGAATCGCTAAAGGAAAAACTCAAATAAGTTTGGTTTGTAAATATAAAATTTAAAGGTTGTCGCTGGATAAATTTTTCAGACAACCTTTTGATTATTTTATGTTTTAAGAAATGAGGCTTTCATCCCAATGCTCACAAAAATCACAGGGGAGCCCTTCCATAATGTTCACAAAAGAGAGCAATGATTTTCTGGCATCTCCGACCGGATAATAAAAGGCATCCCAGTTTTCACTGTCTTCCCCGTCGTGATTGGGAATAACAAAATCAAAATAATGGGCATCTTTGAGCTCTGTATAAGCGCTTGAGGCCCTTCTTTCAATATTTTCAAGGTCCTTCAATGACATTTCTCCCTTTTGTTTGCGTGTTCTCCTTAGTAATTTACGCCGCATGATATCAGTAACTATCTTTTCCGGATCTGCATTGGATTCATCGGATGTAAGAAAAGCCATTTCTTCTTTGGAGAGGGGTGACATGAAAACACTGATTTTAACAATATCTTCAAGCGCAGGATGGGTTTGCAGCGTTCTGCCGACAAATGGGTTGCCCTCAAAGAAGAGGTCTCCTTCATTCAATTGTTGTTTTAATTCCTTAATATCCAGAGCCTGCAAATCTCCACGTACCTCCATTGATACGATGTGGTCTTTCTCACTCAGTTTTTTAATTTCTTCGCGGCTTCTGAAATGATAATCCCTACCGTCCAGTTCTCCCGGCCGGGGTGCACGACTGTTATAAAGCACCAAATGCTTTAGCTCATTCCTTATTTTAGGATAAAACCTTCCCAGTGCTTTATCCAAAGGACTTTTTCCCACGCATGACGGACCTGATAGTATGATTAATTTTCCCATTGTTTTTTAAATTAATTTATAAATAATGGTTTGAAATTACAAAATAAAGATTTTCATTACGAATAAATGAATTCTATTTAAAATATTATTAATAAATTAATTACACCAATCACACAAAAAAAGTTTAAAAAATATTTGCAAAATTGGATAAAAATATTTTACCTTTGAACGAACGTTCAACCAAAAAAATACAAGGGCAAAAATATGCCCTTTAAAAAGAGAAAATCTATGACTGACCGGTCATTCTAAAATTTTAGATTATGTCACCAAGAACAGAAGAGCAATACGAAGCAATTCGTGAGGAGCGAAAAGCCAAAATCAGGGAGGCAGCACTGGAGCTGTTTGCATATGAAGGCTATCATGGCGCTTCAATAAGCAAAATTGCTAAGAAAGCAAATATTTCAAAGGGGTTGATATACAACTACTTTGAAAGCAAGGAGGAGGTCATCCGGGATATATTTGATGATGGCATTCAGAAGATGCTGAGCGGGCTGGATCCAAATAATGATGGAGTACTGGAACCAGTTGAGATGGAGCAGTATATTCACGAGATTTTTGACATCCTGAAAGCCAATCCGGAATTCTGGAAACTCTATTTTAGTCTTTCCCTTCAACCTGTACTTATGGGATTTGTTGAAGAGAAGATTAAAGAATTAACAGAACAGATTTTTGGAATGGCTATCAATTATTTTGAGAAACAAGGTTTTGAAGACCCACAGACTGAAACATTAATCTTCGGCGCTATGCTTGATGGAATTGGGTTTCATTTTATTCTTGATCCTGAGCATTATCCCGTTGAAAATGTAAAGAATACTCTGATAAACCGATATGTAAAATTCAATAAAAATGATAAAAAATGAAATTAATCCAATTCGCAACATTTCAGATTGTTAGTTTTTTGCTATTTATGCCTGTTATGGCAAGTGCACAATCACTTTCTGCCAAAGAAATTATGAAAGAGGCAGAAGATCAGTGGCAGGGCGAAGAATCAAGTATCAGTCGCATGACTATGAAGATTGTGCGTCCCACATGGACCCGTACAGTTAAAATGAAAAACTGGATCAAGGGAAGAGATTATTCACTTACTTTAATTACAGCACCTGCTAATGAAAAAGGTCAGACTTTTCTGAAAAGACAGGACGATATGTGGCATTGGATGCCTTCTATTAGCCGCCTTATCAAACTGCCGCCTTCGATGATGTCGCAGGGTTGGATGGGGTCGGATTATACCAATGACGATATACTGAAAGAATCTTCTATTGTTGTGGATTATCATCATACGCTTTTAGGTGAAGAAAAGGTGAATGGCTATAATTGCTTCAAAATAAAGCTTGTTCCGAAAGAAGGGGCTGCCATTGTTTGGGGTAAAGTGCTGAAGTGGATATCCAAAGAACATTTTATGCAGATGAAGTCTGAATACTACGATGAAGATGGAGAATTGATACGAACTGAGCTGGCTTCTGATGTAAAATTGATGGACAAACGTCACATCCCTACACACATTGAAGTGATCCCGGAAGATGAAGAAGGAAAGAAAACGGTTCTGGAACTAGATGAGATAAAGTTCAACAGAAGCATACCGGATCGTTTTTTCTCACAGCAAAACATGAAGCGGGTCAGACCCTGATTATAAAAGACAGAGTTAATAATATTTCAACAGAAAATAAAATGAACCAATCATGAATGAATATATAAAACTGGCCTGGAGAAATATCTGGAGGAATAAACGAAGAACCATTATAACAGCTGCTTCAATATTTTTTGCTATATTTTTTGCGCTAATTATGAGAGGGTTTCAGCTTGGCAGCTATAGCAATATGATTAATAATGCAGTGAAATTATATTCAGGACATATCCAGGTGCATGCTACAGGTTACTCAGATAATAAATCCATTAATAATACACTTAAAGTGAATGATGAACTAATGGATGTATTAAAATCCAACGAAAATATCAAACAGATTGTACCTCGGCTTGAGTCTTTTGCGTTGGGATCCAGCGGACCTAAGACCAAGGGTGTCCTGGTAATGGGTATAGCCCCCCGGAAACAGAATGAAATGTCGAATCTCTCGGGGAAAATTATTGAGGGCCAATATCTAAAACCTGGTGATCAGGCCGTAATTCTTGGGAAAAAACTGTCGCAATACCTGGAACTTGGCGTCAATGATACTATTGTACTGTTAAGTCAGGGATATCACGGCACGACAGCTGCAGGAAAATACCAGGTAAAGGGAATTGTGGAAATTCCAAAACCGGATTTAGACAATAAAATCGTTTATCTGCCTTTGTCTGCCAGTCAGCAAATGTACTATGCTTTCGACAGGCTCACAACTCTTTCAATTAATCTCAACGACCATGAAGAATTAAAAAATACGGTGAATCAGTTAGAATCAAGTTTGTCAGCAGATAAATACGAGGTTAAATCCTGGCGCGAAATAATGCCCGAACTTGTTCAGCAGATAGAATCGGATAATGCGGGTGGCTGGCTTATGCTTCTGATTCTTTATATAATCATTCTTTTTGGAGTCTTTGGAACTGTTATGATGATGGTGGCTGAAAGAAAGAGAGAGTTTGGAGTCATGATTGCCGTTGGCATGCATAAATTTAAACTGTCCATTATTGTTACACTCGAGATGCTGTTTATCGGTTTCCTGGGCTTACTGGCAGGGATCATAGGTAGTATGCCTTTGATATATTATTTTCATATCAACCCGGTGAGGCTCACAGGTGAATTAGCTTCTTCTATGGAATCGTTTGGAATAGAGCCTGTTATGCCTCTTGCCTGGGAGATTGGTTATTATGGAAATCAAACGATTATTGTGGCTGTCATTGTGATTGTAGCTGTGTTGTACCCAATTTACAGCATCACAAGAATTAAGGCTGTTAAAGCAATACGAGGATAAACTTAAATATAAAAAACTATAAGAATATGATCTTTTCAATCTCATGGAAAAATATATGGCGAAGTCGTTTAAGAAGCATCATTGTGATGACGGCTGTTGCCATTGGTATGATCGGAGGAATTTTTACATCTGCAATTTTTAAAGGAATGTCCGATAAAAGAACAGAAGAAGCTATAAAATATGAAGTTTCTCACTTGCAGATTCACCATTCTGACTATTTCAAGAATGAGGATATCAATTATACCATACCGAATACACAGAGAATTCTGAATGAAATTAAGGCTTACCCTGAAATAGAATCTGTGAGCAATCGGCTGGAGGTACCGGTAATGATAAAATCTTCATCTACCGGAACAGGTGTAAAGCTTGTAGGCATTGACCCTGAGCATGAAAAAGGTGTTACATCTATTTACGAGGCGGTATATGATAGTGCAGATGTAGCCAGGGAATTAAATGTGGAAAAGAACCGCATCCGTAAATTTGTGCAGGATAGCTGTGGTAAGTATTTTAAAGAAAATACGCGTTATAAGCAGATTGTTATAGGGGAAAAGCTGGCAGAACAACTAAAAGTGGATATTAAATCCAAGGTTGTAACCAATTTACAAACATCTGATGGTGAGCTTACTGGTGGCGTGTTCAGGGTTGTTGGAATATACCGCATAACAAATTCACAGTTTGAAAATTCTATGGCATTTGTGAGGAAAGATGATTTACAGGAATTAACCGGGCTAAATGAAGGTGCAGCACACGAAATAGCCATACGATTGAATAATGATGCTCAACTAAAACCAATCATGAAAAAGCTAAAAGCAGAATTTCCGGATGTTAGTGTAATGTCATGGAAAGAATTGCAACCGGAATTAGGGATGATGACTGAATGGATGAATGTGATGTTGTATGTGATCATGGTTATTATTTTGCTGGCACTTGGTTTTGGTATTGTGAACACGATGCTTATGGTTGTTATGGAACGTGTGAAAG
>CAYWSJ010000062.1:0-19742 GCA_964461045.1 uncultured Bacteroidales bacterium
TATTTTAATTAATTAAGATTAGATCGATCTTATTTCTTTTCAATTTTAATGGATTCCTTTTCTATTCATAACTCAAATATTCGAATGTAACTCCCGTCATTTCTTCATAATCTTCTCCGGCCTCCAGGATGTCCTCATCATCAATAAAATAGTGCCATTCAGTCTTTAGCTGTTTGTCTTTTTCCCCGATTTTTTTTATTGCCTCAATTATTTCCATTATCATTTTTGAAGAAGCAGTGTTGAAATATTCATAACTAAAAATAACACGGGTTCCGGGTGCTGGACTTTCAGAATATTCTTTAATCCATTCAATTATTGGATTATAAAATCCTTTGGCATCTTCGGGCATGGAGCGTCCGCTGAATTTAATTTCACCGTCATTTTTTTTCAGGATTACTTCAGGAGTCTCGGATGAAGCTTCAATATTTACTTCTTTTCTTTTTGTTACACTTTTAACTTCTTCAAAGATTTGTTTTGTAACCATTTTTTTAGATTTTTTTATTCGTAACTTATATATTTAAATTTTAAACCGCTTAGCTCTTCAAAAGTTTTTCCGGAATCCAGTATGTCATCGTCTTCTTCCATATAATACCATTCAATGATAAGCTCTTTTCCTTTTTTCTCTATTTCTTTTAGGGGATTGAGCATTTGGATTATCAATTTTGAAGTAGAGGAATTAAAATACTCAAGGTCAAGATGTATATATGTTTTATCCTTTGGGGTTTTTATATATTTTTCTATCCATTGTAAAAGAGGACCGAAAAACAGTCTGGCATTTTCCGGCATAGCCCGGCCTGTGATTTTAATGATTCCCTTATGTTTATTGAAATAAATTTTTGGAGTTCTGTCTGTTTTCTCTATATCAACAATATCCTTGTCAGGCGCCTCAATAACCTCTTCAAAAATACTTTTTTCTGATGGTATTTTCATATCTCTTTTTTTTAAAGTTACGGACAGGGCAAATGTTTGTTCCTGTTTTTTAATGATCGTTGTTCCTGTGTTGACGAATGACAGGATATTTCATATGAAAATACTTGTCAAATTTGAATGTGTTGGGGGTCAGTGTTTAACATGCAATATCCTATAGTGCCTAATTTGTGGTCTTTCTAGTTTTTTATGAGAGAGATTCCGTCTTTTTTTAATTGAATAAGCCTGTTTTTGTAGAGGTCACCTATAGCCTTTTTAAATGTTTTTTTGCTCATATTCAGTTTATCTTTTATCTCTTCCGGACTGCTTTTGTCATTTAATGGCAACCACCCATTATTGTCTTCTAAAAGTTGTATTATTTTTTCGGCATTGGGTGCAACTTTTTTATATCCCGGAGGTTGAATCTGCAGATCGATTTTTCCATCTTCGCGGATTTTTTTTACATAGGCCGGTAATTTATCTCCAATATGAATCGGTTGAAACACTTCGTTCTTGTAAATTATTCCATCGTAAAGGTTGTTGACAATGATTTTGTAGCCCGGTTCATTTTCATCGTAAACCAAACCTTCTGTTTCTTCTCCCTGCTTAAGGTTAATTTGTTCTTTGTCAAAAAACTTCCGGATTTTGGAAGAACCTGCAAGTCGTTTGCTGGTATCGTCATAATACAAATACACGATGGCATATTGACCCTCTTTGAGTTTTTTTTCCTGTTCTTTAAACGGGACAAGGAGTTCTTTTGCAATGCCCCAATCTACAAAGGCTCCAAATTTTGTTACGCTGGTTACTTTCAGGTAGCCGAATTCATGGAGGGTAATCTCAGGTCGCAATGTGGTTGCAATGGGCCTTCCTTCTGAATCGGTATAAACAAATACTTCCAATTCATCTCCTATTTGAGTGTTTTCAGGAATGTACTTATTTGGCAGAAGCACAGCTTCTTCTTCGTCTTTGGTAAGATAGTATCCCTGTTCGCTGTCTCTGACTACTTTAAGGGTATGGTGTAATCCGGGTTTGATCATATCAGGTGTGTTTTAATTATTTGCAAATGTAATGCAAGTTCAGGAATAATAAAGAATATTTATCATAACTGTTGTTGAATTTTTTCTTTAATCTACTGTGAAGATTGTTTTAAAAAAACAGAAAAAGTGTTTATCAAAATCAAAACATTTGTTTGAATTCTAAATAAAATTTAGTTAGCTGTTTTTAAAAAAAATAAGTATATTAGAATCTGAAAAGTATTTTTTTTAACAAAAATTCATTTTATTATGGAAATTAAAGGTGTCGCTGTTAAATCTATTCCTGATTACATTAAAAAAGAACATCCTGAGAAGTATTCTGAATGGATGAGTGTTTTACCACATGATTCAAAAAAGATTTTTCTTGAAGGCGTTATTTCCAGTCAGTGGTATCCCATTGAAGAGGCAGCCATAACTCCGACTCAAAAAATGGGAGAGCTGTTGTTCAATGATCCAAAAAAGGGAGCCTGGGAATCCGGAAAATATAGTGCTGAAGCTGCCTTGACCGGGATATATAAAATTTACGTAAAACTCTCTTCACCAACCCATATTATTAATCGTGCAAGCCGGATATTTCAGGCCTATTATAAACCCGCTGAGATTTCAACAAGCAATGCCAAATCAAATTCTGTAGAGGTTCATATCACTAAGTTTTCTAAACCTGATGAAGTTATTGAATACAGGATTGGAGGATGGATTCAGCGAGCCCTTGAATTATCGGGGTGCCATGATGTGGAAGTGGTTATTGACAAATCATTAACAAATGGTGATATTGAAACTCACTACTCAATAAAATGGGGATGAGAATCATTTAATTATATAGAGAAAGTTTATATTTAATCTTACTGGTAGGGAAGGGTGAAATAAAATGCAGAACCTTTCCCTTTATTAGATTCAACCCAGATCTTTCCTCCAAGCATTTCAGTAAGTTTCTTTGAGATTGACAAACCAAGTCCGGTACCTCCGAAGTGAGAAGATTTTGATTCGTCTCCTCTTCTAAAATGATCAAATATTGTTTCTAAGTGTTTATTATCAATTCCTATTCCTGTATCTTTTACAAAAAACAATATCACTTTTTTCTTTTCTTCTAAAGTGTAACCTGCTTCAATCATCCCTTTGCTGGTGAATTTCAGGGCATTGCTTATCAGGTTGCTGAGGATCTGCTTAAGTCTTATTTCATCTGTTAAAACATAACTCTTTTTATCTTCCAGTTCCATTGAGAGGTTGAATTCTATATTTTTCTGTTTTTCTTTATTTTTTTTAATGTCAAGGCTGAATCTTTTGTGAAGTTCATTCAATACTTTATTGATGTTTACGCTGGTTTTATTAATGTCCAGTTGATTTGCCTCAATTTTTGAAATATCAATAATGTCGTTTATGATTTGTAAAAGATGATTTGTATTCGAGTGAATTATCTCAAAGAATTCTTTTTGTTCTTCATCGGAAAATTTCTGGTTCTGCAGTAGATCTACAAACCCAGCTATGCCATTTAGAGGAGTCCTTATTTCGTGTGACATATTTGCCAGGAAAGCAGATTTAAGGCGGTCGCTTTCCTCTGCTTTATCTTTGGCTTTTTCAAGTTCTTCCTTTTGTTCTTCAAGCAATTGGTTAATTTCTTTTAAAGCGCTGTTAGAAGCAATAAGCTCCTCTTCAGCTGCCTGTAGTTCTGCATTTCGTTCTTTTAATTGATTTTCTGTATTTTTTATTGAAGTGATATCTATTACAG
The DNA here is from genome assembly GCA_964461045.1 of uncultured Bacteroidales bacterium. Taxonomy (GTDB): domain Bacteria; phylum Bacteroidota; class Bacteroidia; order Bacteroidales; family UBA12077; genus JAGXLC01. Next base: position 3,667 of record CAYWSJ010000062.1, read on the forward strand.
AAATTAGTCCGGCAGGTGAGCCATTATATTCTGTTTTGCTTCCTTCAAGATAAACCCATTTTTCCTGGCCTTTTTTGTTGATAATTTTAAATTCATAGCCTGAAGGGACCTCTGCTGATTCTTGTCTTTGTTTCCCCCTGTTTTTTATCATTTCCTGGTGTTCGGGTGCCACAATATCCCAAAAATTCATTTGAACCAGTTCTTCTTCAGAAAAGCCACTTATTTTTTCAGCAGCCGGGTTAGCATATACCCATTTTGTCCCCTGGTAAACCATAATTGCAGTAGAGGTCGTTTGCGCCAGTCTTCTGAATTTTTCCTCGCTCTCTTTTAGTGCATTTTCAGTCTCTTTTTTATCCGTAATATCTTCCAAAACTCCGTCAAAATATTTCATATTTCCCTCATCATCATATACAGCATTTACTATATCATTCACAATAATAATCTGTCCCTGTCTGGTTATTAGTTTGATTTCACGTTTCTTTATTCCTTTCCTGGTTTTTTTTAGTTGTTTTAGTTCTTCTTCTCTTTCCTTTTTATTTAGATACAAATCTGCAACATTAATTTTTTGCAGTTCTTCTGTTTCATAACCTAGCATCTGAGCAAGCGATTCATTAAAATAAATAAATTGACCATCCGGTGTAGTCCTGTATACCCCCACAGGAAGTTGCTGCATTAATGTTCTGTATTTATTTTCACTTTCTTTTAAGGCTTCTTCAGACTTTTTTCTTTCCGTAATGTCAGTTAAGGTCCCTTCAATACCTACAGGCTTCTTTTTTTTATCATAAATGAAGTGGCTGTTTGACAGCATATGTACTGATTTCCCTTTCTTTGTCAGAAGTGTTACCTCAAAATTATTTACTTCACCTGTTTTTTGGAGTTTGTTAAGGAGATCTTTTCTTTCTTCCGGATATTTGTAGAACTTGTTGGCAATGTCATTTCCAACTGCTTCCTGAGGGGTGTAACCAAGAATACTTTCAATTGCAGGACTTACCATAATAAGATTTCCTTTCAGATTTGACCTGAAATAAATATCCTGCATGTTTTTAATAATATTCCGGTATATTTCAGTATCTTTTTCTTGATTATTTGTCTGACCTATTTCATAATTGTTGTTTCCTTGCTTATTTTTTGAATTGTGAAAATAATCAAAAAGATTCAGAAATTTTTTTTTAAGATAGAATTTCATGCTCTTGAAGTTGTCTTAACAAGTGTCAAAATATGAAAAATAAAGAATTAATGCAACTTTTATTGATTTATGGTCTCATTGGGAAGGGATATGAAAAAGAATATTTTAAATTTATTTAAGTATTTTTTAAGGCCCTATAAGTATTGTGAAAGAATCTCAAAGAATAGTTCTTCATTAATAGGCTTGGTTAGGAAATCATTGCAACCGGCATTTATTGCTTTTTCCTTGTCTTCTCCCATAGCGTAAGCTGTTTGTGCAATTATCGGTACATCTTTATTGAAAGTTCTGATTTCCTTCACAATATCAAGTCCATTTGAAGCAGGTAGTTGTATATCCATTAAGATCAATGATGGCTCAGGATTTTTTTTAACCCACTGTGCTATTTCTTTTCCGCTGCTCTTTGTAACAATATTAACACCGGATCTTTTCAGAAGTTCCTGTATCAGTATCTGGCTAACCGGATCGTCTTCTACCAACAATATGGTTTTGCCTTCCCAGTTAAAATCTGTTTTTATCTTTGGCTGTTTTTCTTTTTCTTCAAACGATTTGATTATTTTGTAGGGTACAGTAAAAGAGAACTTTGAACCCTGGCCTTCTTTTGATTCAACCCAGATTTCTCCTCCCATCATTTCTACCAAATGTTTGGATATGGAAAGGCCTATTCCTGTTCCTTCTACCGGATGCGACTGAAACTTAACAGCCTGGCGGAATCTGTCAAAAATGGTTTCTATATTATCCTCCGGAATGCCGCACCCGGTATCTTTAACAAAAAATAACAATGTATCTTCATTTCTAAGTTCGCAGCCCAGAACTACTTCACCTTCTCTTGTAAATTTTATGGCATTGTTCAGGAGGTTTGTCAGAATTTGCCTCAAACGAATTTCATCAATCTGAATAATCAATTCTGCAGGAGTAAGGTTGCATGAAAGTTTCAGATTGATGTTCTCTTTGTTTCTTTTTTTCAGGTCGATTGATGAGGTTTTAATTAATTCTTCAAGAAGCTCATTAACACGAACCGCTTTTTCATCAAGTGCGAGCTGATTTGCTTCAATTTTAGAGATATCAATAATATCATTAATTATCTGCAGTAGGTGCCTGGAGCGTTTTTCAATTACCTTTAAGAATTCCTGCTTTTTTTCACTGGTCAACTCTTGTTCTTTTAAAAGTTGCGTAAAACCCAGGATGCCATTCATGGGAGTTCTTATCTCATGACTCATATTTGCCAGAAATTGGCTTTTTAAACGATCGCTTTCTTCTGCTTTTTCCTTGGCTTTTATTAATTCTTTTTCTGCCTTTTTTGAATGGGTTATATCTCTTGTTATTGAAAGGACTTTATCCTTCTCCATATACACCAACCTGGCATCGTATGTATATTTTTTTTCCTTAACTTCTATATCATATTCATACTCTGCTGTTTCCTTTGTTTTTAATACTTTATTTATATATTTATGTGTCAGAAGAGCAAGATTTTTGGGCAAAACGTCGTCTATTCTTTTATTAAGGAATAATTCAGGAGAACTATAAAGTTTGCTTTTGTCTTCTGCGTGAAAATCCAGTATGGTTCCGTCATCTTTAAAAACGAACATCATATCAGGTATTGCTGATAACAGACTGCTGCTTTTGCTTTCGTTTCTTTCGGCTTTTTCTTTGGCTTTAATAAGTTCCTGTTCAGCTTTTTTCCGTTTGGTAATATCATTTACAATAGCTTGTACATATTCTTTGTTTGATATTTCAAGCCTGTTTAAAGAAATTTCGGCATCAAAAGGGGTATTGTCATAACGAATATGTTTCCACTCGAAAAACTGCGGTTCCCCTTCCCGGGCTTTTTTGATAAATTCTTTTGCCTTCTGATCGGAATTATCACCATTAGGTTGTTTTTTTGGAGAGAAATTTTGAGGGCTTTTATTTATAATATGTTCTCTTTTACAACCAAATATTTCCAGGGTTTTTGAGTTACATTCGATAAATTTTTCATCCTCCATAATAAAAATTGCAGAATTGGCAGATTCAAACAGCAATCTGTATCTTTCCTTACTTTCATTTAGTTTATTTTCAATATCTTTTTGTTTTGAAATGTCTTGAAAGTTAATAAGGAAGAATGATTCATTATCCAGGGTTGTTCTTTTAGTGTTAATAATTACCGGAATTGATTCCTTATTTTTTTTCTTTAAAGTTGTATCGTAGTTTTGTACATTCCCTTTGTTTTTTTTAATCAGTTTTAACAGATTTTCTCCCGACTGATCAGCAAACATAATTTTAAGGTTTGTATCTTCCATTTCTTTTGCATTGTAGCCGGTAATACCGGAAGCTTCATAATTTGTTATCTGAATATAAAAATCCTGATCTGTTAGCAGACATCCTCCGGGAATATTACGGACAAGGAGTTCTAAAAGTGTATTTCTTTTTGTGGTAAAAAGATTCTCTTTTAGAATCAGATCTTCAATTTCCTGCAGGGATGAATGCATGTAGTTTAAATCTTTATTAGTGAGTCTTTTAGGGTCTTTCTCCCTGGATTTAAACATACTCAGGATTTGTGTTATTTTTTTCAGAACAATATTATTAATCATTTACTTATAATATTTAATAAGATTAACAAGATGCTTCCTAATACAAATTTACATGAAAAAATAATACCGGATAAATGTTTTATCAGGAATATATCGATAAATTAAAAATTAATCCAGGTTGTTGATTTTGTTCTTTAAAGATATGTTTTATAAATATTTTTCAAGTATTGTTTCAAATTTCTCCAGGGAGACAGGCTTTGTGAGATAATCACTGCAACCTGCGTCAATAGCTTCTTTTCTTACATCATCTGAGGTATAGGCGGTCTGAGCGATTATAGTAAGGTCAGGATTTATGTTTTTTATATTTCTGGTAATATCTATTCCATTGCTGTCTTCAAGTTTAATATCCATCAGAACAAGATCTGCCTTTTTTCTTTTGCAATAATCTATAGCATCTTTTCCCTGTTTAATATGGATATAATCTAGATTCTGTTTCTGACTATGATAGGCTTTTAAATATTCCTGAATTAAATAGGCACTAATTTGATCATCTTCTACCAATAAGATTATTTTTTTTTCTAAATTATCAGAATCTTTGGTAAGAATGTTGTCCCTTTCTTTTTGAATGTTTGTGCGGGTCATATGTTATAACTTGAATACAAAGCTAGTGTCTGTGGATATTGCGAATATAGTATTTTTTTTTATTGAAAAACAAATATTTTTATTTAAAAATCAGATTATTGTAATTTAATTTAGTATTTATTAAGTATTAGAGATCAATTCCAATAACCAGCACATCGTCCACTTGTTCATAGTTTGCCTTCCATTCACTGAAGGTTTTATCCAGTTTTATTTTTTGAACCTCCATTGGTTCTTTATGAATATCTAAAAGAGTTTCCTCCAGTTGTTTTATACGAAATTTTTTTCCGTTGGCACCTCCGAACTGATCTTGGAAACCGTCAGAAAACATGTATATTTTTTGATTTTTTTGAAAAGGGATTGTTTTTTTTCTGAAGCTACCCATTTTCTTATAGTGGATCCCGATAGGCATTTTGTCTCCTTTGTATCTTGTTATTTTCCCATCGTTAATAACAAGCAGTTGATGATATGCTCCGGAAAATTGTATTTCTTCTTTGTTATGATCGATTATACAGAGAGAAATGTCCATTCCGTCTTTTGCAATTCCTATTTCATTTTTTTGATGCAGTGCATTAATAACGTATTGTTTTAATTTGTTAAGAATTAAATGAGGTTGCGGGTCTTCCATATGATTGATAATCTCTGTAAGAAAAGAGTATCCAAGCATACTCATAAAAGCACCAGGTACTCCATGTCCTGTACAATCAGCAGCGGCAATAATTGTTTTGTTGTTTTTTTTCTCGATAAAATAGAAATCTCCACTTACCATTTCTCTGGGCTTAAAGAGAATGAAGTAATCTTGTGAAATTAAATTTTTTATGTTTTCATCCTTTGGGAGAATTGCATTTTGTATTCGGCTTGCATATTCAATACTGTCTGTGATTTGTTTTTGCTGTTTTGAGAGTTTGAAATGAGCCTCTTTGATTTTTCTTTTTTGCAGGTATATAAGTATTGTTGATATAAGAATAATTCCTATAATGATAGCCAATAATATTGTAAAGTTCCTTTGTTTTTGAATTTTAACATTCTGAAGTTTTTTTTCTTTATTCAGAAGACTAATTTGTTTTTCTTTTTTTTCAGTTTCGTACTTAGTTTGTATTTCATTTATCTCTTTAGCTCTTTGAACATTGTATAAGGAATCATTGAGTGTATGATACCTCTCAAAATAATCGAGCGATTTTTTATAATTTCCTTTGGTTTTGTAGATTTCATAGTATGCAAAATAAATGTCTTTAATTTCTTCATTTGCATTAGCTTCCCTGGCATGAATAAAAGCTTTTTCCAGGTATTGAATGGCAGTGTTATAATTTTTCCGGCCTTTATAAACACTACTCATCATCTGATAAGTTCCTGAAAGACCAACCTTATCATTCAGATTCTTTTCAATTGTGGCGCATTCCTGAAAGTAAGAAAGTGCTTTTTCTGACTGGCCTAAATAATAGTTAATTTCTCCCAGATTTGACAGAGTCAGCGCTTGTCTTCTCAGGTTTCCAAGTTCTTTATATATGTTGTAGGCGTTTCTGAAATAAGCTCTGACTTCATCATAATTTTCCAAGTAATAATTGAGGATGGCCATATTGTTATAAACTATTGCAATTCCCGCACTATCCTTTATTTCTTTTCTTAGCTCCAGCGACTTATTATAATATTCCTGGGATGTTTGATAATTTTTGTTTTTAAAGTGAATCAGCCCAACGTTCAAATATACTTTTCCAAGAAACATTTTATTTTTTTGCTCTTTCCCAATCCTGAGTGCTTCTAACAGGTAGGTTAAAGCTTCTTCATTTTGTCCCATTTGTTCATAGGCATTGCCCAGATTGTTGGCTGTAGAAGCTATTTTAGAGGAGTCATTTTCTGTTTTGAAAATATTGTAGGCCTGAGTAAAATAATCGCGTGATTTTTTAAGGTTACCTAATTTGAAATGATACCTGCCCTTACAATCATATATTTTCGCTTTGATAATTGGCTTATCAGTTTTTTCAGCCAAAGAATCTAATTTACTGATATATTCTTTTGATTTATCAATATTGATATCTGAATATATGTTATACAAACCGATATATGATTTAACCATGGTATTTATCCGGGTGGTGGTATCAATAACTGCCAGAAGGCTGTCGGCTTTATGTTTATTCTGCGAAAGAATTGATGATGAAAGTATTGGAAGAAGCAGTATGTATAAAAGGAGGGTAACTTTTCTGTTCATAATCTAACTTTAAATAAAAACAAGATAAGGTTTATTTGTAAAAAAATCTATTATTGGGGTGAAATATTTAGCTTGTATTATTCATAAAAAATAAATAAAAAGCAAGTAAAATAGGCTATTTCAGTAAAATAGAAAAATTAGTTCCTAAAATATTTTTATTTATTTTTTACAAGTAAGTCAATTTTAGCACATCTGCGGCGTTGCGAAACCCTTGGAACAGATCACTATATCGGCGGGTTTCGGCGCCTTGCATCTGCACTAACTCAACTTTTCCCATGAATAATAAAGTTTAGGTGCCATCTAAAATTTGATGGCACCTAACCTATATTATTCACCTATAATTTTTACGAGAACACGTTTGCTTCTTTTCCCGTCAAATTCCCCATAGAATATTTGTTCCCACGGACCAAAATCCAGCTTGCCTTCAGTTAATGCTACAACAACCTCACGACCCATAACTGTTCTTTTCAGATGGGCATCGGCATTGTCTTCAGCAGTGTTGTGTTTGTACTGGTCATAGGGTTTTTCAGGAGCCAGTTCTTCAAGCCATTTTTCAAAATCTTCATGCAGCCCGGATTCATCATCATTAATAAAAACACTTGCTGTGATATGCATTGCGTTTACAAGCACCATTCCTTCTTTTATTTCACTCTTCTCAACAGCTTCTTCAATGGCTGGAGTTATGTTAATTAGTTCTCTTCTGCTTTTTGTATTAAACCATAATTCTTTTCTGTATGATTTCATAAACATTTGTTTTTATAGGTTCAACAATATTATATTCCAAGATCACGAATGATATTATCAATTCTCTCTTTAAGCATTCTGTTTACTTTATGATAGTCCTCAGGTTTTTCAAGTTTATCATTAACACTAAAGTAAAACTTGATTTTGGGTTCTGTACCTGATGGACGGATAGAAATTTTGGATCCGTCTTTCAGAATGAATTGCAATACGTTTGATTTGGGCAGATGAATATCATAACGCAAGTGGCTTATCTGGTCAGTAGTTTTTTGCTTGTAATAGTCATGGATAAGCATGATATCGCTATTGTTAATTGAGTCGGGAGGATTGTTCCGGAAATTATCCATCATTCGTTTTATTTCATCTTCTCCCTCTTTTCCTTTTTTAACAATCGAAATCAGTTCTTCCTTATAAAATCCGTACTCCATATAAATATCTATAAGCTGTTCAAAGAGCGTCTTGCCATTTTCTTTTGCCCATGCAGCTGTTTCCGCTAGTAATGCACAAGACATCACAGCATCTTTGTCTCTTACAAATTCACCCGCAAGATATCCGTAACTCTCTTCTCCTCCGCCTATAAAGGTTTTTCTGCCTTCAAAGTGCTTAATTTTATCAGCTATGTATTTGAAACCGGTTAAAACATCATAAGATTCAATATTATATGCTTCTGCTATCTCTGAAAGCAATTCTGTGGTAACAATGGTTTTTACAATATATTCCTTTCCTTTAAGTTTGTTCTTGGCTTTCCATTGCGTAACCAGGTAATTCAGCAATAAGGCTGCTGCCTGGTTTCCGTTAAGGATTACTATCTGATTTTCAGGATCTCTGACAGCAATTCCAACTCTGTCACTGTCAGGGTCTGTGGCCATAACTATATCTGCATTTTCCTTTTCAGCTTTAGAAATGGCTGCTTTCAGAGCTTCTTTTTCTTCCGGGTTCGGAGATTTCACCGTAGGAAAATCTCCATTAATTTCATCCTGCTCAGGAACGTGGATCACATTGTTGAAACCGAATTTCTCAAGTACGGATGGAACCAGCTCAACACCTGTTCCGTGGAGCGGGGTATAGACAATCTTTAGGTTTTTATGTTTTTTTATAATCTCCGGATTGAGGGAAAGTTCTTTAATATTTTTAAGATACAGCTTGTCGATTTTAGAACCAATAATATTAATAAGTTTCTTATTGGCATTAAACTGAACTGAATCAATATCGGTTATTTTTTTTACTTCGCTTATTATGTTTTTATCATGAGGAGCAATGATTTGTCCTCCGTCTTCCCAGTAAACTTTATAACCATTGTATTCTTTAGGATTATGTGATGCTGTAATCACAACCCCTGCCTGGCAGTCAAGGTGTCTAATGGCAAAAGAGAGTTCAGGGGTGGGACGCAACTTATCAAAGAGGTAGACTTTGATATCGTTGGCAGAAAAAATTTCTGCTGTTTTTTCTGCAAACAGTCTGCTGTTATTTCTGGAATCGTGGGCTATTGCTACCTTAATTTGTTTAAGTTCCCGGAATTGTTTCTTTAGGTAGTTGGCTAATCCCTGGGTGGCCATCCCCAGCGTATATATATTCATTCGGTTAGTACCGGCGCCCATAATGCCTCTCAAACCTCCGGTACCAAATTCAAGGTCTTTGTAAAATGCATCAATCAATTTCTGTTCATCTTTTTCCAGCAAATACTTAACCTGTTCCTTTGTTTCTTTATCGTAATTTCCTTCTAACCATTGGTTGGCTCTATCTTTGACCTGTTTTATTAACTTGTCTTTTTCCATAAAAACGGATTTATTAAAATATTCAATGTTAATTTTGTAAACGATTTTAACCCTGAAATAGTTTACTGGTATAAATGTATAAAATTTAAATGAAGAGAGAAAGAGCAATCTTCTATTTTAATGTGCTCATCATTTCTTGCAGACTGTCTTTCCAATGTGGGACGTCAAGTTTAAAAACACGTTTTATTTTGCTTTTATTCAGAACTGAGTAATGTGGTCTTGGTGCTTTTGTGGGGAAGTCTTTGCTTTCAATAGGTTCTATATTGCATGAAATATCCTGTAAACTAATAATTTCTTTTGCCAGATCATACCAGCTGCAAACCCCTTCATTAGAAAAGTGATAAATTCCGTAACATTCAGGAGTGAGTGGAGAAAAAACAATTTTCATAATGGTTTTAGCCAGATCTCTTGCATAGGTGGGACTACCAACCTGGTCAAAAACTACTTTTAATTCTTCTCGTTCCCTGGCCAATTTTTCAATTGTTTTTACAAAATTTTTCCCAAAAGAAGAATATAGCCACGAGGTCCTTATAATAATTCCTGTTTGGGTTTCTAGAATTTTCTGTTCACCTGCCAGTTTACTTTTTCCGTATACACTCACAGGATTTACAGGGTCTGTTTCTTTGTAAGGTTTGTAGTTTTCACCATTAAAAACATAATCTGTTGAGAGATGAATTATTTTAACATCATTCTCAAGGGCCGCTGCAGTTAGATTTTTCACTGCCAGCTCATTTACCAGGAAGGCGATTTTTTCTTCATCCTCAGCCTGATCTACATTTGTATAGGCAGCACAATTGATAATTACAGAAATAGAATTTTTTTTAACAAACTTATTAAGCGGTTTCAGTTCTGTAACATTCAGTTCGTCAATATCAGTAAAGAAAAATTGATCTTTATCGCCAGAGTAATTATCGTAAATGGTTTGTATTTCTTTGCCTAATTGTCCGTTTGCACCGGTTACCAGGATATTCATAATACTTTAAATTGAAAAATTCATTTCTGCTTTATCAAATTCAGGATTCACTTTATCCTTTGCTGAAATAATAGCCTGGCTGCTTTCAATTTTCCAGTCTATATTCAGTTTGGGATCATTATAATAAATACCTCTTTCAGAGTCAGGGTTATAAAAATTATCACATTTATAGAAAACGATCGCTTCCTTGCTTAAAACACTAAAGCCATGAGCAAAACCTTTTGGAACAAGGAGCTGTTGTTTGTTTTCTTCATTTAATTCAACACCTGCCCATTTTCCGAAGGTAGGACTGTTTTTTCTGATGTCTACTGCTATGTCAAAAATTTTGCCTTTTATTACTCTAACCAGTTTAGTTTGTGAAAAAGGAGCAAGCTGATAGTGTAATCCCCGAATTGTACCAAAGAGGGAAAGTGATTCATTATCCTGCACAAAATGGTAGTTTAATCCCTCTTCAATGTATTTTTCTTCATTATAACTTTCAAAAAAATACCCCCGGCTGTCTTCAAAAACTTTTGGTTTTATAATAACTAAATCCGGTATATCTGTTTTAATAATTTCCATAATCGTGATTTATTTTACCGGTGAAATTTCATTTTTAGCCAGTCTAATCAAATACTGACCATAGAGGTTTTTCTTCAGTTTTTCTCCCAGTTTCAGCAACTGTTCATTATTTATGTAACCTTTGTTAAATGCAATTTCTTCAATACAGGCAATTTTTAAGCCCTGCCTTTTTTCGATGGTTGAGATAAAATTAGAGGCTTGTAACAAACTATCGTGCGTTCCTGTATCCAGCCAGGCCATGCCTCTGCCCAGTAAGTTTACTCTTAGTCTGTTTTCCTCGAGGTACAATCGGTTTAGGTCTGTTATTTCGAGTTCTCCTCTTGCCGAAGGTTTCAGTTTTTTAGCTTTTTCTACCACATCATTGCTGTAGAAGTATAAACCCGTAACAGCATAGTTTGATTTTGGGTTCTCAGGTTTCTCTTCGAGGCTTAACACATTACCCGACTGATCAAAATCCACTACACCATATCTTTCCGGGTCGGTTACAAAATAGCCGAATACCTCGGCACCATCTTCAAGCTGAGCTGATTTTTCAAGCATTCTGCCAAAATTATATCCGAAAAAGATATTATCGCCAAGGATCATGCAAACGTTGTCATTTCCAATAAATTTTTCTCCAATGATAAAAGCCTGGGCTAGCCCATCCGGAGAAGGTTGTATTTCATAGGATAAGGATATGCCAATATGGTTTCCATCGCCCAGTAAATTTTTATATAATCCGATATCCTCAGGAGTTGAAATAATCAGGATGTCCTTGATACCTGCGAGCATTAGGACAGATAGAGGATAATAGATCATGGGTTTATCATAAATTGGGATAATTTGTTTTGAAATACTTTGTGTTAGGGGATACAATCTGCTTCCTGACCCCCCGGCTAAAATAATTCCTTTCATAATTTTAATTCGTTTTTGAAGTATTGAATGGTTTGTTTAAGTCCGGATGTTAGTTCTACAGTAGGTTCCCAGCCAATAATACTTTTAATTAAAGAAATATCAGGCTGTCTTTTAACCGGATCATCTTCCGGCAGTGGTTTATAAATAATTTCAGATTTTGAACCTGTTAAGTCAATGACAGATTTTGCAAGTTCCATCATTGATATTTCTTTAGGATTTCCAATATTTACAGGGTAATAGTGTTTATCGTCACTCTCCATCAGTTGTATTAAAGCGTCTACCAAATCGTCCACATACTGAAACCCTCTTGTTTGGTTCCCTTTTCCATAAATTGTTATTGGGTCGTTCCTCAGGGCCTGCAGAATAAAATTCGATATTACTCTGCCATCGTTCAGGGCCATTCTTGGACCATAGGTATTAAAAATTCTTGCAATCCTGATATTAAGATTATTTTGTTCCCTGTAATTTATAAAGAGTGATTCGGCGCACCTTTTTCCTTCGTTGTAAGAAGATCTTCTTCCTATGGGGTTTACGTGGCCCCAGTAGTCTTCCTTTTGAGGATGTATTTCAGGATCGCCGTAAACTTCGCTTGTTGAAGCCTGTAATATTTTTGCCCCGACTCGTTTAGCCAATCCTAACATATTGATAGAACCTAAAACTGAAGTTTTAATTGTTTTAATAGAATTGTATTGATAGTGAATAGGAGAGGCAGGGCTTGCCAGGTTATAAATTTCATCAACTTCAGCATAATAGGGTTGAGTTATGTCATGCCGAATGACCTCAAAATAAGGGTTCTCAATAAGGTGAAGGATGTTTGCTTTGCTTCCGGTAAAATAATTGTCAAGGCAGAGAACTTCGTTGTTATTATTCAGCAGTTTTTCGCAAAGGTGTGAACCAATAAAACCTGCTCCGCCTGTGACAAGAATTTTTTTCATTGTCGTTGATTTGTTAAAAAAAGGGAACTGCCAGAAAGCGAGTAGGTAATTATGAAGAAAAGAAAAAGTGCCGAAAAGCCGTTCTGTAACAGTTCCCTTGCTTTCAATTTTATTTATTAATAGGTTTTCTTCCTATGCTATAATAAGTCCATCCCAATTTAATCATTTCATTGGGATCATATATATTTCTTCCGTCAAATACCAGTTTGTTTTTCATCATTTGTTCCATTTCTTTCCATTTTGGTACTCTGAATTCCGACCATTCAGTAACCAGGATTAATGCATCGGCACCTTCTACAGCTTCATACTGGTCTTCTGTATATGTAATTTTATCACCAAGTACTTTTTTAGCTTCTTTCATAGCCACAGGGTCGTAACCATAAACTTTTGCTCCTTTTTCGATTAACCTGTTAACAATGGTAATGGACGGAGCTTCTCTCATATCATCTGTGTTTGGCTTGAAGGAGAGGCCCCATAAAGCTATTTTTTTACCTTCCAGATCACCGTTAAAATGGTTGTTTAATTTATGAAACAGAATTGATTTTTGCCGGTTATTTACATCTTCTACTGCTTTTAAAATTTCCAGTGAATGGTCATTTTCATCAGCAGTCCTGATAATGGCTTTTACATCTTTTGGGAAACATGAGCCGCCATATCCTGCCCCTGCATAAATGAATTTAGTTCCTATTCTTGTATCGCTGCCAATGCCTCTTCTCACTTCATTCACATCGGCACCTACTTTTTCGCAAAGGTTGGCAATATCATTCATGAAACTGATCTTTGTAGCCAGCATCGAATTTGCAGCATATTTTGTTAATTCGGCAGAAGGAATATCCATAAATAATATGGGATGCTGGTTAAGAAGGAAAGGTCTGTATAGTTTCTTTAATACTTCTTCTGCTTTTTCAGATTCTGTTCCGATGATGATTCTGTCCGGACGCAGAAAATCTTCTACAGCATCACCTTCTTTGAGGAATTCAGGATTTGAAGCCACATCAAAATCAATTTTTTCTCCTCTTTTATCAAGCTCTTCCTGTATTGTGGCTTTTACTTTTTTAGCGGTGCCAATAGGTACCGTACTTTTAGTAACTACGACCATATAATGATCAAGATGTTTTCCAACTTCTCTGGCTACATCCAGAACATGTCTCAAATCAGCACTTCCGTCTTCTCCCGGTGGAGTCCCTACTGCAATAAAAAGTGTTTCTGAATCTTCTAAGCTTTCTTTCAGACTGGTAGTAAAGAAAAGCCTTTCTTTTTCCACATTTCTTTTTAGCATGGGCTCCAGACCCGGTTCGTATATTGGGATGATTCCTTTTTTCAGATTGTTAATTTTATCTTCATTGACATCAACACAAGTTACATTAATGCCTGTTTCAGAGAAACATGTACCTGAAACCAATCCAACATAACCTGTGCCAACCATCGATATTTTCATAAATTTCGTAATTTAAAAGTTCTACAATAGTAATAAATTTTGAGCACAAAAATAAACTTAGTTTGGAATTTTAACATAATATAAGTCATATTTTCGGATAATAAAATCACAAATCCTTATGTTTTTATTGAAACAAAGAGAACTTTTAGTATTTCTTTTCGTATTTTTAAGGAAATAATTTATGAATCAAAGAATATTTTTATGAGGGACAATTACGGGAAATTTTTTCTCTTAATCGCTTTTCTTTTTTTTACTACAGTTGTTTTTTCACAGGATGAGCAAGGGATTCTGAAGATGAAGGGCATGGTTGACCATGGATACAAAAATCCGCTTGCCGGGGTAAAAGTTTCAGTGAAGCAGAGTGGGAGCAATGTGAAAACTGTTAGAACAGACAGGGATGGACTGTTTACCCTTGAAATGGATATTGGAAAAAAATACACCATTGAATTTTCCAAAGAGGAGTTTGTTACAAAAAAAATATTTGTTGATGCTTCTGTTCCTGAGGGAAGGGGAGGAGACTGGCAGGTTGAATTTTCAATTGGCCTTTTTAAAATGTATCCCGGATTGGATATCTCTGCACTTGACAACCCGGTTACAAAAATCAAATATATTGAAGATGAAAGAGGGTTTGGCTACGACCGGATTTATACGGAAAAAATGATGGCCAAAATTGACAAAATAATGAGACAGCTGGAAGCTTTGAAAGAAGAAGCTTACAGAAAAATATTGAGAAATGGTGATCAACATTTTGATGATAAAGAATATAGCCAGGCGATCGATTATTATAAGGAAGCTTTAAATGTCAGGCCAGATGATAATTATCCAAAACGTCGGTTAAGAAGAGCCCGGAAATTATTAGAAGATAAAAAGGAAAACCAGGCCCTTTATGACAAAGCCATTGCACGAGCTGATCAACTTTTTTCACAGAAAAAATATGAAGAAGCCCGAAATACTTATTATGAGGCACTGGACTATAATCCAACAAAAGAATATCCGGAAGAACAAATAAAGAAAATAAAAGAAATTCTTGCTGAATTACGCGCCAAAGAACAAGCAGAAAAAGAAAAACTGGAAAATTATAACCGGTTTATAAGATTGGCCGACCAACAATTTGAAGGAAAGAGCTATTCTCAGGCAAAAAATTATTACCAGCAGGCGCTTGGAATTTTCTCAGAAAAGCCCTATCCAAAAGAACAGATAAGTAAAATTAACGATATTCTTGCTCAGCAGGCGCAACAGCAAGCCCGCAATCAAAAATATAACAATTTGATAAAGGAAGCTGATGAATTCTTCTCCGGTAAATCATATACCCAGGCCAAGAGTAAATATAACGAGGCTTTGGGTTTAAAACCAAATGAAGCTTACCCTGAAGAACAAATTTCAAAGATTGATGATATTCTTGCAAATCAAGAGGCTAAGGAAAGACAGTACGATAATCTCATTAACCAGGCAGATAATGCTTTTGAGGGGGAAAAATACAGCAATGCAAAAAACTTATATCAGGATGCCCTTGACCTGAAATCCGGGGAGGAGTACCCAAGGACTCAAATTGCTAAGATTGATGAAATATTAAGAAAACAAAAAGAAAAAGACCGCAAATACAACGAGGCGATTGCCCAGGCCGATGCTGCTTTTGAGCGAGAGTCCTACGAAGAGGCCAAAGGTCTGTACTCCGAGGCCCTGTTCATTAAGCCGAATGAACAGTATCCGAAGGACCAGATTGATAAGATAGACGGGATACTCTCGGAGCGTCAGGCTGAGGCGGAACGTTACAAAAACGCCATAGCCAGTGGCGACCGCTATTTTGAGTCGGAGCAGTACAACCTTGCCAAAAATTCGTATCGCGAAGCGCTGGAAGTAAAACCTTCCAGGCAATACCCGAAAGACCAGATCGGAAAGATCGATGATATCCTGGCCCGCCAGGCTGCCAATGAGCAGAAGTACAACAACCTGATTAGTGAGGCCGATGCTGCTTTTGACCGCAAAGATTATACAGACTCTAAAAAGAAATACCAGTCTGCACTTGAAGTGAAGCCAGGTGAAACATACCCGAAACAACGAATTGACCGGATTAATGAGCTTCTTGCGCAATTGGAGAAAAAGAAGGAAAAAGACCGCAAATACAACGAGGCGATTGCCCAGGCCGATGCCGCTTTTGAGAGAGAATCCTACGAAGAAGCCAAGGGGCTGTATTCCGAGGCCCTGTTCATTAAGCCCAACG
>CAYWSJ010000063.1:0-19509 GCA_964461045.1 uncultured Bacteroidales bacterium
AGATTTGATGGCAATTATTGATAGATATTTATAAGCTGCCTATCTTTTTTACTATACTTTTACCTTTATAAATTGAACGCTATTTAGGGTTTTTGTGTGCCGCCCAGGCGCTAAGCGGTTCCTGTAGAAAAGGTTCTGGATATCTAATTGTTTCTTGTTTTCCGCACATTTTTGAGTGATTCTAGCAAGGGTCTGTAAATCAAGGAAAAGATTTTAAATTTGGGTATCCCATTTTTTTGTTGATTAAATCTATAGAATATTATTAATAGATTTAGAATTTAAAACGATTCATTGGAGGGCAATAATACAGATAAATAGTAAACAGGGATTTTGGAACAAAAAATATATAATTATAATTGTCCTAATATTGAAAACACTAGAAAAGTAACAATAACGGGTACTAGCTTTCCTTTTTTTCTTGATAAAAAAAGGAGTAAAAATCAAGACCAAATTAAGCTACCCACCCGCTCGTTTTAATTGCTTTAAAATCTAAGAACCCCGGACAAGCCTTTTCTTGATTTTAATAGCAATTAAAACTCCTATCTCCCCTAACCCGCGAATTTGGTCGGGCCTGCGCTCTGTTGGAATAGTGGGAGATTTTTAAATAATATAGGATGAATTCTGCAATAAATGAAGCTTCCTGTTTCGGTGAATTCAAAGATTTATTAGGCGGACAGTTAATATAATTAGATTATATTCAACTATCTGTTGCGAAAAGCGCCTTTTGAAAAGGGTATTGGCGTGTAAATTGCAAATAATCGAAAGGGGTTTGCACCTTATAGCCGCCAGGCTAAGGTCTCTGAACTTGATTTTTCAGACGATTCCAGCCCTCAGGAAATTTCCTGCTTTGCCTGAAGGGCAAAATGATTTCAGCCCGGGGTATCGTCCCGGGAATATTGAACATTCCTCCCACTTGCCCTAAAAGGGCAGGTTAAAAATCTTATAGCATACGTTTAGACTTTCTACCTTCTGTGGTTTTAAGCTTCATTATAGGTATTTATACGTAATAAAAACTGTATTTTAATTTTTTCTAGGTATTTATACTTATATATTTGTGTAAAACACTGATTATTATAAATATAAGTTGTATGAAACTTTGTAGGAAAATAATGTTGCTTTTCCGGCAGGTTCTGATTGTCAATAATTTGTGTTGCTGGTTTTTTAATGCTTTGATTATTTGAAATTACCCCATTATTTTTCTTTGTTTTAAAAGTTATTGAAAATCAGTATTGTAAGTTCGCGTAGGTATATTCACTTAAAAAAAATATTGCGTATAAATACCCTGTTGTTGGATTCTCTATATCCCTAACTTAGTGATTCGTAACTTATTCTAAATTCAATAAACTCATAGCAAAAAGTGGAGGTACACATGGAACAAAATGAAAATGCTTCGAATTCTTATTTAACTTTTAAACTGGGTGAAGAGGAATTCGGTGCACACGTATCCCAGGTTCTAAATATCCTGGAGATGACAAAGATTACCGAGGTACCCAAATCGCCTGAATATATGAAAGGAGTCATAAATCTTAGGGGAATGGTACTTCCTGTGATCGATGCCCGCATTAAATTTGGAATGCCGGAGACGGAATACACCAGCAACACTTGTATTATTGTCATGGATATTGAACAGAACGACGAAACGGTTCATATCGGGGCCATTGTCGACGAAGTACTTTCTGTTATTGAAATAGAGGAGAACCAGGTAGAACCCCCTCCCAGCATAGGTAATAAATACAAAGCTGAATTTATTTATGGAATGGCAAAAGTAGAAGAGAATTTTGTCATGCTTCTCGATATGCAAAAAGTGCTTAATGCTTCTGATTTGGAAGAAATTGACAGATCAAAGGAGCAGTCTGAGAAACAAGAGGTAAAATCATGAATAGATTTCTTAAATTATTAAAAGTGTTTTTTTGTGTGTGCTTATGTTTAGTAAGCATCCAATTATTTGCTCAGCATGAGGTGCACGTTGAAAATGATTCTCACGCTTTTCATAAAAGCCATATCGCCCTGTTTGGTGGAGCAACCAGTAATTTTTCTCATAACAGTACGCATTTATCTGCAGGACTTGATTATGAATACCGCTGGAATAAAAGTTTCGGTACGGGCCTTATTGTAGAATATGTAAATGTTGAGGGAGGAGAGTTCATAGGAGGTTTCCCTCTTTTCGTACATGTGGGAAAAGGATTTAAAATAACCCTTTCTCCGATTTTTATTAATAAGGAACATCATCCTGAGGAAACAACTCATCATGGTGAAGCAGAAAGAATAACAACTTTTGCCTTCCGAACAGGTGTTGGTTATACTTTTCATCTTGGGACAATATCTCTTGAACCGGCTTTATTTTTCGATGCTGGTGAAAGCAATGCACTTGTTTATGGATTAACATTAGGGAAAGGATTTTAACAATATTAATAAACCCAAAAAATTGTATTATGAAGTGGAAAGACATTAAAATTTCAAGAAAATTAATCATTGTATTTCTTGCCATAGGAATAGCAGCAGTAGCATCACTAGGTATAATCTCTTACAACCAGTCCAAAGAAGCCCTGCTTCACAGTTCTGAAAATGAATTAAAAGCGGTAAGGGACATTAAAAAAGGACAGATTAACAGTTTTTTTGAAGAAAGATTGGCGGATATAAAAGTGTATTCAGCTAATACCGCGGTTCAAATGGCAGCCGATCGTTTTATTTCTGCCTACGATACCAGCGGCATGGAGAGTAGTATTTATCAAAAATGGGACCAGGCGCACGGACCCAAACTTGAGAAATATGTTAATGAGTATGAATATTATGATTTGTTCTTTATTTCTAACCAGGGAGATGTAACTTATACAGTAGCCAAGGAGTCGGATTTGGGCAAGAACGTGGCAACCGGAGCCCTCTCAAATTCACCCCTGGCTAAGGCATTTAACAAAGGCAAAGAGAAATTTGCACTTACCGATTTTGCCTGGTATGATGTATCTGAAGAACCCGCTGCTTTCGTATCCGGTCCCATTACCGACAACAATGGAAGCCGCATAGGAGTGTTGGTCTACCAAATTTCTCTTGAATCTATTAACAGCATTATGCAGGAGAGAAGCGGAATGGGTGAGACCGGTGAAACTTACCTGGTTGGCCCTGACAAACTGATGCGTTCCGATTCTTACCTTGATCCGGAGGGTCACTCGGTAAAGGCTTCTTTTGGCGGAACCGTGGAAGAAAATGGTGTCAATACAGAGGCTGTAAGAGAAGCTTTAAATGGCAAGTCGGATACAAAAATCATCATTGATTATAATGGAAATCCTGTGCTTTCGTCCTACACACCGGTAAAATTTGGCGAGGTTACCTGGGCGATGATGGCAGAGATTAATGAAGCAGAAATTATGGAACCGGTTAATACCCTGGGAACTGAAATATTGATAGTGGCTATTGTTGTGGCCGTAATCATCGTGATTGTTTCTATTGTCTTTGCCCGTTCCATTGCCAACCCAATTAATAAAGGAGTAACATTTGCAAAAAAACTGGCGCAGGGAGATCTTACAGCCAGTATTGATGTGGATCAGAAAGATGAAATCGGGGTGCTGGCAGATTCGCTTAAAAATATGTCTGGTAAGCTTAAGGAAATTGTAGCAAGTATAAAAACTGGTTCGGAAAATATCGCTTCAGCCAGTCAGCAGGTAAGTTCCAGTTCACAGGAAATGTCGCAGGGCGCTAGTGAGCAGGCTTCATCTGCCGAAGAGGTTTCTTCATCCATGGAAGAAATGACTTCCAACATTCAACAGAATACGGATAATGCACAGCAAACAGAGAAAATCTCTAATAATGCATCAAAAGGTATGAAAGATGTAAGTTCTGCTGCTGAGAAAAGCCTTGAGTCAGTAAGAAATATTACTGATAAGATACAGATTATCAATGATATTGCTTTCCAAACCAATATACTCGCTCTGAATGCTGCTGTGGAGGCTGCCAGGGCTGGTGAACATGGGAAAGGTTTTGCCGTGGTAGCTTCAGAAGTCAGAAAACTGGCAGAAAGAAGTAAAGAAGCTGCAGAAGAAATTGTTAATCTTTCCGCCTCAAGTAAAGATGTTACGGAAAATGCAGGAAAACTTATGCAGGATTTGATGCCTGAAATTGAAAAAACTTCTAAATTGGTTCAGGAAATTACGGCTGCCAGCAACGAAATGAACAGCGGAGCTGACCAGGTAAATAGCGCTATCCAGCAATTGAACCAGGTTACTCAACAAAATGCTGCCTCTTCAGAAGAGTTGGCAACCAGTGCAGAAGAATTAAACAGCCAGGCTGACCAGCTTAAAAATACGATTGAATTTTTTAAAGTTGGAGAAGAAGTACAGGGGCAAACTATTAAAAAACAGGATTTTAAAGTTCAGGGGAACACCCATACCCAGCAGAATAAAGTAGGCAGTGGTCAAACCAATATCTCTCACATCCAACAGCAAAATATGAAGAAACAGCCACAGGCCCAGCCGGTCCAAAGTCAGAATAAACAGGAAAAAAAGGATGATGGACAAGAACAAGAACAAAAACAAGAACAAAAACAAGAACAAAAAGGAGTGGACCTAAATATGTACAATAAAAAAGATGACGACAGCGAATATGAAAATTATTAAAATATTTGTTTGTTGAGTGCTTTTTTATGTCAATAGCATGTTGAAATGAAGATGAGGGGGTGTAATCTTAAATTATATCCCCCTTATTAATTATTTGAATTATGGTTACTGATTATTGAGGATGAATAAATAACTTTGTTTTATGAAAAAGTTAAAATTATTGGTTCTTTTGCTTTTTGTAGTTAGTATTTGCTACAGTCAGCAAAATAAGGATAGTTCTGATGTTTCAGCGAATATGGGTGCAGATCTGGTAAGCCGTTATGTATGGCGGGGGCTTTCTCTTTCTGCAAGTCCAAATATACAGCCATACCTGGAATTTAGTTACAATAATTTTGCCATTGGGGCATGGGGTTCCTATGCCACATCAGGGAATTTTGCTGAAGCAGACCTTTACATGTCCTATTCAGTAAAGTCCTTAACTATAGGAGTTACTGATTACTATACCGAGGATGAGCTGGACCTTTCACGCTTTGATCATTTTAACTGGAAAAGTAATAGCACAAATCATGCAGTGGAAGCTTCCCTGGATTATAGTTTGAATGGAAAAATTCCCCTTTCCTTCAAGGCTGCTGCAATTGTTTACGGAAATGACAGAGACATAAAAGGACACCAGATGTATTCTGCCTATTTAGAACTGTCCTATTCGTTTAATATCAGAACTTATCAAATGAGACTGGCATTGGGAGGAACACCTTACAAGGGATTGTATGCAGAAGAAGCATCTATTGTTCATATTGGATTATCGGCAACCAGAACCATTAAGATTTCAGATCATTATGAGATCCCTCTCTCGGTTAGCTTAATTTCCAATCCCTCTTCAGAGGATGTATTTTTATTGCTTGCTTTTTCTTTTTAGTCAATTCATGAATGATAAATGTCATAAAGTCTGTTTTCGACGAGAGTTTTGTTGTACATGTTATGATCTCTGGTAAAATATTTTTTTTGATCAATAATGAATTTGAATTGTTATACCAGTTAAGAGTATTGTGAGATTTCATGATGGCCTGATAGACGATATCAGGTATCTGTTGGAATTTTTTTTGATTTTTTGTATTTTCAATTTTATAAATCCCCATTTATGCAGAGAGTTTCTAAAAGCGCGTTGTATATTTTTCTTATTTATCTGCTGATAAGTAGTTTGTATATCTTTTTTTCAGACTCCCTGGTTCATTCTTTATTTGATGATCCGGAAACCTTAACCCAATACCAGAGTTATAAAGGATTGGGTTTTGTTGTTATTACCTCCTTTTTGATTTTATTCCTTGTGAACCGGGAGATGAAAAGGAAAAATGAACTTATTCAAATACTTAACAGGGAGAATAGTTGGTTCAACCTTTTGACAATGAATGTTCCCAATATGGATGTGTATCTGGTGGACAAAGAATTGAAGTTCATTTTGGCCCAGGGATCAGAAATGAATAAATACCAGTTAAAACCTGCAGATTTTGTTGGGAAGAAAGTCACAGAAGTAGGACTGGAAACGGAAATTAAAGAATTTTTAAAGAAACACTATAAGAAAGTACTTTCAGGAAAAAGAATAACGAAAGAGTACAAATTTCAGGGAATTTTCTATGAATTCAGAGGGACACCGGTAAAAAATGAGAGTGGTGATATTGTAGCTGCGCTTTGGATTTCCATCAATCAATCAAAACAAAAAGAGTTAATAAGGGAAATTGAAAAGAAAAAAAATGAATACAAAAAACTTTATAATGAAAATCGTACCATAAATGCTGAACTTGAAGAAAAGCTCGAAGAGCTCCAAAAAGTAAATGAGGCTTTGGATGAAACTAAAAAGAAGGCGGTGGAAAACGACAGGTTAAAGTCTGCTTTTCTGGCTAACATGAGTCATGAAATAAGAACTCCTATGAATGGAATAATAGGATTCTCTGAATTGTTAAAAGAATCAGATAAGGATGATCCGAGAATTAATGATTATATCGATAAAGTTTCCGATTCCTCCGAACAACTTCTTGATATTATTTCTGATATACTGGATATATCGAAAATTGAAACCAAACAGTATGAAATTTTTGAAGAATCTTTTAACCTAAACGGGTTGCTCGAAGAATTTTATTTATCCAAAAGTTATTTACAGAAAAAAGAAAAAGTCAGTCTTTCAATTAACTGTGGAGCTTCCGATTCAGAATCATTTATTATAACGGATCGTTCCAAACTCCATAAAATCTTAAAAAATCTTTTGGACAATGCCTTTAAATTTACAGAAGAAGGTAAGGTAGAAGTAGGTTATTCCTTTGAGGGTAACATGATTAATTTTTATGTGAAAGACACAGGTATTGGGATTCCGGGAGACAAAAAAGCTCTTGTTTTTCAGCATTTTGTACAGGCAGATACATCCGAAACACGTAAATACGGAGGGACCGGATTGGGGCTTTCCCTAGCTAAAGGGCTGACAGAGATGCTGGGTGGAAATATTGGCGTCAAAGAAACAGGACAGGAAGGTTCGGTCCTGTATTTTACTATTCCCTATAAAACAAAAGAAGATCAAGATTATGAGAAGACTGTTAAAGGAGAAAACGGGGAAAGGAGAAAAAAATCAGTTATGATTGTAGAAGATGATGAGACCAACCTTATGTATTTAAAGGAATTGCTAAAAGATAAAGAGTTGTATAATCATTTTGAAATTGAGCAATTATTAGCCAGGTCTGGAAAGGAGGCCTATGATTTATACCGGAAAAATCCCGGTTTAGACCTTGTTTTAATGGATCTTAAGTTACCGGATATAAGTGGACTGGAAATTACGAAGGAAATCAGGAAACAGGATACACGAATACCTGTAATTGCCCAAACAGCCTACGCAATGTCAGGAGATAAAAGGAAAGCAATTGAAGCGGGTTGCAATGATTATATAACCAAACCCATTGAACGAAACGAGTTTATTTCAAAAATTCAAACATTTTTGGGATGATTTTGATACTCCAGGCGGTTGAGTTCTTTCGGAAATCACGATTTTTTAGTTAAATTTTCCGCCAGGCGCTAAGCGGCTCTTTTAAGAATATCTCCGGAATCCTGATTGTTTATTGTCATTTTCATTCTGTAGCCGCTAAGCGCCTTGCTGTAGGTTTTACAACAGACTGTAGACTACTGCCAATTGTCTTCTGCCACTATAACCTTTCTTTGTGCCTTCTTCTTGCTCCCCTTGCGCTTCGTCATTCTGTTGTCACTCAATAGTCACTCGATTGTCATTCAATGGTCATTCGATTGTCATTCCGTAGTTGAAACCTGAAACTTTGAAACATGGAACATGAAACGTTAAACTAATAAATTTCCCACTGCCTGCTTACTGTCCTACTGTCCACTGTCTACTGTCTTCTTTGCCCTTTTCCGCTCATTTTCGCTTAGTAATATTTTCCTTAGCCGGATTGATTTCGGAGTAACTTCCACATATTCATCATCTTTGATGTATTCCATCGATTCTTCCAGTGAAAACTTGGTGGCTGGCGTCAGCAGAGTTTTCTCATCAGATCCGGCAGCACGCACATTGGTGAGTTTTTTGGTTTTGGTAATGTTCACCACCAGGTCGTCTTGCCTGGAATTTTCACCAATAACCTGTCCGGCGTATACTTCCTCATTAGGATCAACAAAGAACCGGCCCCTGTCCTGAAGCTTTTCAATAGAGAAAGGAATTGCTTTTCCTGTTTCCATGGCAATGAGAGAGCCGTTTCTTCTGTTGAGGATATCTCCCTTCCAGGGCTCATACTTGTCAAAGCGGTGTGTTATGATGGCTTCGCCTTCTGTAAGTGTCAGTATCTGGTTTGTAAGGCCAATCATGCCCCTGGCTGGAATGCTGAACTCCAGAACCACCAGTTCGTTTTTGGTTTCCATGTTAACGATCTCACCCTTTCTCTTTGATACCGCCTCAATAACTTTTCCCTGGAACTCCTCGGGAACATGGATTGTGAGTAATTCAACGGGTTCGCATTTTTTGCCATCAATTTCTTTAATGATTACCTGTGGCTGACCCAGTTGAAACTCATACCCTTCCCGGCGCATGGTCTCCACAAGGATGGAAAGGTGCAACACACCTCTTCCGTAGACAGTGAGTTTGTCGGGAGAATCTGTCTCTACAACTTTTAGCGCCAGGTCTTTCTGGGTTTCCCTGAAAAGCCGGTCTCTGATATGCCTTGAGGTAACGTACGTGCCCTCTTTCCCATAAAAGGGAGAGGTGTTGATGGTGAAAAGCATGCTCATTGTGGGCTCGTCGATGTGTATTGGGCGCAGCCCTTCGGGAGCTTCAATGTCGGAGATGGTATCACCCAGTTCGAAACGTTCGGGTCCGAGCACTGCGCAAATCTCTCCGTTCTTTACTTCGGTCTTGATCTTCTCTTTTCCCAGTCCTTCGAAAAGGTAAAGCTCTTTGATCTGCGATTTTTCAATGTTGCCGTTTCGTTTCACGATCGATACCTGCATTCCCGCTTTGATGGTACCGCGTGTAACTCTTCCAACAGCAATTCGTCCGAGGTATGAGGAATAATCCAGCGAGCTGATGCGCATTTGCAGTGTTCCGGGATTTTCTTTCGGAGGTTCAATCTCTTCAAGAATGGTGTCGAGCAGGTAGCTGACATCATTGGTCGGTTCTTTCCAGTCGGGGCCCATCCATCCCTGTTTGGAGGATCCGTAAATGGTTTGAAAATCAAGCTGTTCTTCTGTGGCATCCAGCGTGAACATCAGGTCGAATACCGATTCCTGTACCGCTTCCGGGGTACAGTTTGGCTTGTCTACCTTGTTAATTACCACGATAGGCTTGAGACCAAGCTCAATGGCTTTTTTCAGGACAAAGCGTGTTTGAGGCATGGGTCCTTCCAGGGCATCAACCAGCAACAATACACCGTCTGCCATGTTTAATACTCTTTCCACTTCGCCGCCAAAATCCGAGTGTCCCGGAGTATCAATAATGTTGATCTTGGTATCTTTATATCTTACGGATACATTTTTCGAAAGGATGGTTATGCCCCGTTCGCGTTCCAGTTCGTTTGAATCCAGGATCAGATCCTGAACTTCCTGGTTCTCACGGAACATTTTTACCTGGTGTAAGATGCGGTCAACCAGTGTGGTTTTTCCGTGATCAACATGGGCAATAATTGCTATGTTTCTGATGTTGTGCATTTTGCGATTTGTTTTTCTATAAAATAAGACGTGCAAAAGTAAGATTTATTTTTACAGTAACACCTGATTTGTATTTATTTATTTGAATATTTTGTTTTGATCATTTCCTGTTTGTTATGTTTATTGAAATTTTATTATTGCTTAAAAATGATTAAATTCGATTAGTAATATTTAATTCTTCAAATACTGCAGCCTATGAATTTTCAAAAACTTGTAACCATACTGTTTGTGTCAGTTCCTCTCTTTTTATCAGCGCAAGAGGAAGAGAAGAAAGAACAAGAACCCAAAAAGATGATGATGGAGGTGATTGTCACCGATTACGAGAAGAACCCTAAGCAAGGAGAAAAGATTATTTTTACTGATACTGTTTCCAAAGAGCAATATAGTGGAATTACCAATGAGCAGGGCAAGTTTACCATTGGTCTCCCCGGCGGCAGCACCTACCTGGCAAAGATCAAGGGTGTTGGCTCGGAGAAGAGCTACCAGGTATTCAGCATTCCCAAGCTTCAAAAAAACAGGAATTATGGTAAGAGTCAGTTTATCATCCAATATGAGCCCCCCAAAGTTTTTACGCTGGACGAAGTATATTTTGATGTAAACAAGGCAAGCCTTCGGAGTCAGTCTTTTGCAGAATTGAATGAGCTGGTTTCTTTTATGAACCGCAAGAAGAATGTTCGCATTGAGATCGCCGGGCATACAGATAGCACGGGTGAAGAGGAAGACAATATGAAATTATCTCAGCGGCGGGCTGATCGGGTAAAGCAGTACCTGGTAAAAAAAGGTATAGATGCAAACCGCATAGAAGCCAAAGGTTACGGGGAGAGTCAGCCTGTGGCTGATAACAGGACAAAGCAGGGAAGGCAGAAAAACAGAAGGACCGAGGTGAGGATAATCGGTAAGGATGAAATTAAATAATAAGGCTTGCTCTATCATTTGAAGAATTTCAGATTCGCGCAAAGAGCAGAAAGAAAAAAGCAGAGAGCGCAGAGTTTCTGCGCACTTTGCGTAAGGGCTTAGCGGGCTTTGCGTGGAAAACGTATCTTATTCTTTTAATACGTCCTCAATCATCCTTTCAGCCTCTTCCTGTTTCACATTCATGCCGGAGATCATGGCCTGCAATGAAGATGGCATATTCTGACGCCTTTTCTATTCTTCAGTTTGCTCGATGCGCTTGTGTCTAATCCGTTTAAAAAGATCGCCGTGGCGTGATCTTTCTTCTTCCAAATCATAATCATCCTGCAATCCAAGCCAAAATTTAGGTGTGTTGCCAAAAAAAGCACTCAGTCTTAAGGCTGTATCGGCTGTAATACGGCGTTTTCCTTTTATTATCTGAGAAATCCTTGTTTGTGGAATGCCAATCTCTTTCGATAATCGATATGCACTTATCTCCATCGGTACCAGAAATTCCTCCTTTAAAATTTCACCGGGATGTATATTAGGTAAGTTATCCATTTTAAATCCTCCTATTTATGGTAATCTATAATCTCAACTTCATGGGCACGATTATTTTGCCATTTGAATACTATTCTCCATTGATCATTAATCCGGATACTATAAAAATCTTTTGCCTTCCCCTTTAATCCTTCCAGTCTGTTGGAAGGTGGAATTTTCAGATCGGCGATATTTTGAGAGTTGTTCAACATTCTTAATTTTCTTCGTCCAATTTTTTGAATTTCCATTGGAATCTTTTTAACCCGGTTACCCTGCCATATATTTTCTGTATCCTTTGATCCAAATGAAACAATCATACTTTTGTATTACGTTACTAACGTCAAAGGTAAGCATTTTGTTTGGGTTTTACAAATCTTGCTTAATCGGTTATGATGAAATTAAAAAAAAGGGGCCTGCTCTATCATTTGAAGAATTTCAGATTCGCGCAAAGAGCAGAAAGAAAAAAGCAGAGAGCGCAGAGTTTCTGCGCACTTTGCGTAAGGGCTTAGCGGGCTTTGCGTGGAAAACGTATCTTATTCTTTTAATACGTCCTCAATCATCCTTTCAGCCTCTTCCTGTTTCACATTCATGCCGGAGATCATGGCCTGGATTTCCAGTATGATATCCTGTTTGTCCAATGGTTCTTCCTCGCTGAGGAAGCCATGCTCAAGAAAATAGGTTTCGAGCTCATTGATTTTTGCTTTTGTAAACCTTGGCACTTCACCCTGTCTGAGAGCTCTTATTAACCGGGCCGGGTCTTTGTCAACCTCATTGAGCTTCTTATTGACCGTCTCTATAAAATTAGCAGAAACAGCGCCGGAATGCTCAAGTGTTTCCCTGCTCACGGGAATGCTTTTCCCTTGTTTGTAAAGTTCAAGGAAGCGTTCGAGCAACGCAGTCTTCTCTTTAAGTTTCTGCATAATATCCTCATCAAAACCCTCTATCTGGCCATTGTTTTCCAGGAAGCTTTTTAGCTGACCCCAGTATTTTATCCCCATTACCAGGCAGTTATAAATGAGTTCAGGTTCTTCCAGCAAATACCAGATATGAATTTGATCCACTATATTCAAGAGCGGGTCAAAACCCGGAATGTTCAGTAATTCTCCATAAGCTTCGTGGCTCATATTTTTGGGCTTAGGTACTTCGCTTTGCTTAAGCTCGAAGCTTACAAATGATTCTTTTTCAGTGTTGTAGGCAATTGTTTCATTTTTCTCTCCGGCTAATTCACAAACTTTGTATGAAATGTCTTGTTGGTTATCCAGATGTGCCTTCCATTTGGCCACCTCGTCAGCCTGGGCAGTAAAATAGAATACCTGGCGCCCTTCTTTGCTTATTTCCACCAGTGCATCAATAATTGCTTTTGCTCTGATGTCGTCGCTGTTGGCCAGCAGTTCATCTGCCAGCACAGGAAGCTTAAGTACCGATTCCTGGGTTTCAATATAAGCCAGCCGTACGGAAAGCAGCAGTTGAATTCGTGTGCCGGTGGATAGTTCTTCCAGGTGTTGCCCCTGGTTCAGAACAGTGTCAAGCGCCTTGAATACCGGTTCGCCATTTTCTTCCAGTCGCAATTGGTACCGTCCCCGGGTGATCCGGCCAAATAATTCATTGGCTCGTTTGAAAACCGGTGTTTGATTTTGCTCCCTGGTTGTTTCTTTTAGCTGCTCCACCAGCAGGTGACCTGTGATGGATGAAAGATTGCTCTCGTAGAGATCCTTCAGGTCTGCAAGTCTTTGTTCTTTCTCTTTTAGCGCCTTTTCCAGTTCGCTCTGTTTTTTGGCATCTTCAATTCTGGTTTCAAGCTGGGTGATCTCTTCACTAACCTGGTCCAGTTGGTCAGCTTTTTCTCTGTTTTCCCTGATTTTTTCATCCACCTGGTCCGGACTCAGAAATACAATCTCATGCTGATGATCCTGGTAAAGCGAGTGCCCCTCCATGCGTGCTTCCTTCTCCTTCAGGCTTTTTTGACTGAACTGGAAATTTCGTTCCACTTCTTTGTAACTGTCCAGTTGTTCAGCTAACCTGTGCACTTTCTCTTTTTCGCCTTCCTGCAGGTTGAGTTTTTTATAAATATTTTGAAGCTTTTGTGTTTTCTCTTCTGCCTGGTTTTGGTTTTTCCTGATGATCCCTTTGTTTCTGTCAATTTCTTCTGTATTCTTGCTGCGGATCTCCTCTTCATTTTTCAGTTTTTTGAATATTGCCTTTGCTTCAGCAGCGTCTTTAGCTGACTCTGCCTTGTTTTGCTTGAATATTCCGTTGATTTCCTCCAGCAATTGAGTATGTCTTTGGCTCAGCTCATTCTTTTCTGCTTTCAGAGATTCTGTTTCGGCATGTTTCTTTTGCCAGTTGATTACATGAATAAGAAAATAGTGCAGTCCACTGTAGTTTTTTACATCTTTCTCCGGCAGATCGGGTGCTGTTTTAAGCTTCTCAACCCATTTCTGTTGGTCTTCGTTTATTTTATTAAGACGAGTCTCCAGTAATTTTCTTTCCTCACTTCTTTGTTCAATTTTTTGGTTGATCTTGTCAATGTAACTTATTTCTCCCAATTTTTTAGAGAGAATATCTATCATTTCAGACACCTGCCCGACATTCCAATCTGAGGGCTCTTGAAGTCCGGTATCTAAGTAATCTTTTTTGCGCGTTTCGCCTTGTCCGGCTGATTTGCTTTGTAATCCCAGGAAAATAAATGCTGCGATAAGGATCAGACCTAACAGGCCAACAGCCCCGAAAAACATTGTTAAAACAGCGGTTAGGACTCCTGCTCCGGCTAAGCTCCAGAGCCATTTGCCCGGGATTCCTGATTGGGTATGTTGCTTAAGCCAGTTGGCCAGAGCTTTTATTCCCTCTTTGAGTTTGTCGGGATCTTCATTTGACACACTTTCGGTTTCCTGCTGCAATTTGTCGATTTCTGTCTCAAGGAACTGTTTTTCACTGTAAGCTTTGGTAGCTTTATCCATGAATTCCTGCAGGTTGCTGACATCCTTCAGGTCAATTCCCTCCCAGGCTTCAGGATCCAGCGATGTTCCAATGTTTTTTAGCTCCTCCTCTTCCTCTTTGATGGTACCAGCGATTTGCTCCTCTTTCTCTCTTATTTTTCTTTCCGTTTCTTCTAATTGCTCTGTCTTCCGTTCCAGTTCATCCAGTGTTTTATTCTCGACACCCTCCTGGGGAATGGTCAACCCGGAAAGGGTTCTTTGGCATTCTTCCGTTTTCTGCTGTGCCTCTTCTGTTTCTCTTTGGGCATTATTGATTTCATCTTCCAGCTCTTCAATCTTATTCATTTCTTCCCCATTGAGCACTTTCATTACTTCCGGGAAGGCTTGATATTGATCTTTAAGCTGCTCGTAAGCTTGCTTTTGTTCCAGCCATTCCTTAACCATTGCAAAGAGCTCTTTCTTCTTAGCAGCCTCTTTTGCTTTTTCTTTCTTTTGGTATAGTTCCTGTAGGCTTTCTTCTTCCTCTTTCAGGTCTTTTTGCCGTTTTTGAATTTTTTCAAATTCCTTAACGGCTTCATCATATTTTACATACTGCTTAATGTTCTTTTTAGAAGGTGTATCATAGTAA
This sequence comes from uncultured Bacteroidales bacterium, assembly GCA_964461045.1. Lineage (GTDB taxonomy): Bacteria > Bacteroidota > Bacteroidia > Bacteroidales > UBA12077 > JAGXLC01. The sequence goes on from CAYWSJ010000063.1 coordinate 14,727, forward strand.
CGTAAATGATTTTTTGCCTCTTCCAGGTCGTACCCGCCAATTGATTCACGCATGATCTGGTGAGCCAGGTTTTGTTCCTGGTGGTTAACCAGCTCATGAAAAGCCAGCATATACCGCTCCTGTGTTTCAACAGACGGGAGTCCGGTAATCTGATCATCAATTCCTTCCCGCTGAACCTGAACATGTTTGGATTCGATATTGATCTGCCAGTGTTCTTTGTCCAGTTCTATAATACTGTTTGCCTGCATTCTGTCTGTGTTGTTCCGGCTTATAATCTGTTGAATCATTCGGGCAGTGGAACTTTTACCCGAAGCATTCGGACCGGCAATAATGTTGATATGAGGAGAGAATTCTTTATATTCTTCCAATCCCTCGGGCAAACCGGGCATTTTCTTAATCGATAATTTCCTGAATATGAAAGGTATTTTTTGCATGGCTTAGTTTTGCTGTTTCTGTTGATTCATTAATGCATTTAAAAGGTGATTACACTCTTTCAGGAGATATGCCCTGGCCGTTTGATCATCCGGTTCAGAAAGTTCTTCTTCTTTACGCAGGGGAAAATAAGTGTTTGCCTTATTAATTTTCTTTTGTCTTTTTTTCCACTCTTTCGTTAAATTGTCGATAAAAGGCGTAGTTTCTCCTTTTTCAAGAGCAATAATACTTTCTGCCAGTTTTCCGGCCGGAGAGGTCTCCCTGGCCAGCTCTTCCAGGTTTTCTACCGCGGGCTGAACCCTGTTGGCTATTTTGCGAATGATAATTTTTGTTCCGGTTTCCAGCTTTTGCTGAAAATCTTCTTTGGCGCCAGCAGTCCATGTGTCCAGTTCTTCCACTGCCGTGGAATTTCCTTTCATTACCACATCAAAAACAAGGTAACTGGTTTTATCCAGTTCATTTATTAGCTCCTGACCACGCTGAAATACAGCAGCAGTAATTTTTTCTCTTACAGTGTTCTCATCATCTTTTGATTCTAAGTTTACCTGCAGGTTTTCGTACCGGGTAGGAGAGAGGCGGATCTGGCTAACCTGCAAATTATACTTTCCTTCTATTTTCAGCAGCAGCGGACCATGAACGCCTTGTTCACCGGAGCTTAAGGCGTGAGGCGATCCGGGATAAGCGATGAATGGCTTTTCTTTGTTGAGTTTCGAAGGTTTGTGAATATGTCCTAAAATCCAGGCATCCAGTCCGGCGTTTTTCAATTCGTTGGTTTCAACGGGGCCATATTTACTCTCTGGCATGTCTGCATCGCTGTGCAGCAGGCCAATGGTGATTTCGTTCGGGTCGATTTCAAGCTGACCAAATTTTTTCATTGGATCTTCTTTTACATGTTCCTTTGGAAAAGACCACCCCACAAACTGGACAGAACCTTCTTCGCCCTGGTAAGTTTTCTTTTCCCACTTACCGTCTTTACCAAGAAGGTGAACATTTGGATAGTGGTTGCTCTGCGTAATTTCTGCAAGTACGCTATAATCGTGGTTGCCGGTAACCAGGTAAACGGCGATTCCGTGATTGTTCAGCTTTTCAAAACCCCGCTGAAGCGGACCTATGGCTTCAAAATAGCGGTTCTCCTGGTCGATGATATCGCCCGCAAGCACAAGAATATTTACGTGGTTGTTTATACACCAGTCTACTATGCGATCCCAGGTATATTTGGTGGAGCCTTCCTTTTCTCCGGCAGGAATAGAGGAAGATCTTCTTCCCAGGTGCAAATCAGCTGTTGCTAATATTTTAATTGGCATTTTGAAATTGGTTTTTTCCAGTGATTAGGAATTGAAATTAGTAAAAATTCTCATGAACAATATAATCTGAGAACATTACTTTTTACTATTTTTATGAACAATGGGCTGAAGTTGAGATACCGGGGTTGTGGTTAATCTTTTTTATATTGAAGAAATCAAAGCAGCCCTCTGATAAATTCATCGCTCAACCACCATGCAACCACTACCTACTGCCTACTGCTTACTGCTTCCTACTTCCTACTGACTACTTACCTACTCACTACTTAACTACTGCCTACTTAACTACTTTCTGCTCATTTCTCTTTTTGATCATAATTGCTGAAATTTTGTTACCTTAATAAAACCAAAAAAACAGCTTATGTTACACCCGGTAAAAAATGCCCTTTTCGGACTGGTCGTTGGTGACGCCCTTGGCGTACCAGTGGAGTTTAAAAGAAGAGAAGAACTAAGAGAGAATCCTGTAACGGATATGGTTGGTTACGGAACCCACAATCAACCGCCCGGTACCTGGTCGGACGACAGCTCGCTGGCTTTGTGCCTGGCAGATGAGCTTACCAAAGGATTTAACCTGAATACAATTGCAGATAGCTTTGTGAAATGGCTTTACGAAGGGTACTGGACCCCTCACGGAGAGGTCTTTGATGTGGGAAACAGCACCGGCGCTGCCCTGAAAAATCTGAAGAATGGTGCTTCTCCGGAGGAATCGGGAATGAAAGAAGAAAATACAAATGGAAATGGTTCTTTGATGCGCATCCTGCCCTTACTTTTTTACGTCTATAAAAATAAGAATGAACAGGAACGGTATGAGATCATACGCAAAGTATCGGCGATAACTCATGCGCATATTCGCTCAACACTGTCTTGTTTCTATTACCTGGAAATGGGACGGTTTATTCTTGAAGGGTATTCACTTATGGATTCTTACCAGAAAACCAACAAAGTTGTTCTGCAACTGGCTGATAAAATTGCTGTTCCGGCAAGTGAGCTGGTTCATTTTGAAAGACTTACAAATGGAGGCATTCATCAATTCAGTGAAGAGGAAATTTTTTCTGAAACCTACGTGATCCATACCCTTGAGGCATCTTTGTGGTGTATGCTGAACACGAATAACTATGCTGAAGCTGTACTAAAAGCAGTTAACCTGGGACATGATACAGACACCACGGCTGCTGTAGTCGGTGGACTGGCCGGTTTGGCCTATACCGCAGGCGAAATACCGGAAAAGTGGCTGGACCCAATTCCGCGTTTGAAAGATATTGAGAAAGTGGCAGATAGGCTGGGAGCTAAATATTTAGAAAGTTGAAAAGACAGGGATTTAATAATTTCTTAATTGGTTGGAATTTTCTTTCATCGCTATTTCTTATTACCTTTATAAATTGTTTGATGCAGTACATCTGCAAAAATTTAAAAACCAAGTATGAGTAATATAGCACTAATTGCACACGATGGAAAAAAGGCCGACATGGTCAAGTTTGTAATGGACAACCGCAAATTGTTGAGCAATCACAATTTGCATGCCACCGGAACAACCGGACAGAAGGTTATTGAAACAGGTTTGAATAATGTAAAAAGATACAACTCTGGTCCGATGGGCGGTGATGCCGAAATAGGCACACTCGTGGCCAACGGAAAAATTGATATGGTCTTTTTCTTCCGTGATCCCCTTGGCAAACATCCTCATGATCCGGATATTGCCACTCTCATGCGCCTTTGTGATGTCTGGGATGTTCCCCTTGCAACAAACAAGGCAACAGCGAAAATTCTGCTGAGGTATTATGAAAAGCAGAAGATCGATGAGTGAGGTACATGAATGATATTTTTTGTATTAATAAAAAGCCTCTCTGAAACAGAACTATAGGTTGAAGATTTTATTTCAATGGCTGATCTTTAAGTGTTAACAATATCCTTAAAAATCTGGGTTTTAGAGAGAGCAAAAGCAAACAATTTAAAAGATAAGAGTTATGAAGAATAATATTTATTCGATTATTACAGGTTTTGGCAGTTATGTTCCCAAAAAAATAATTAAGAATGAGGAATTTTTAAACAATGATTTTTATGATGCCTCTATCATTCATATTGACAAGACGAATGAAGAAATTATTAAGAAATTTTCAGAAATCACAGGCATTGAAGAAAGGAGATACCTGGAAGATCATCAGACCAATTCGGATATAGGTTGTTTAGCTGGACAGGCTGCTATTGATAATGCAAAAATTGATAAAGAAGAACTGGATTATATCATTGTGGCTCATAATTTTGGAGACGTGGGAAAAGAGAATCCCCAGATTGATACCGTACCCAGTATTGCTTCCAGAATTAAAAAAAAGTTAGAGATACAGAATCCTTATACAGTTGCTTATGATATTATTTTCGGTTGTCCGGGATGGATTCAGGGCATTATTCAGGCTAACTATTATATAAAATCAGGGGATGCTTCTAAGATTCTTGTAATTGGTAGCGACACCCTATCCAGGTTATCTGATCCACACGACCGCGATGGGATGCTCTATTCCGATGGAGCAGGGGCAATTGTGCTTGAAGCAACGGAGAGCGAAAAACCTGTTGGTGTTTGTTCCCATAAATCCAGGAGTGATGCCGTTGAGGGATCATATTATATGTGGATGGGAGAGTCTTTCAATCCGAAAAGAGAAGGCAGGCAGTTATATCTAAAGATGAATGGCCGGAAAATATTTGAATATGCCATGAAAAAAGTCCCTCAGCTTGTAAAAGATACGCTGGACAAGGAGGGAATTACTTTAGATGATGTAAATAGAATATTTATTCACCAGGCAAATGAAAAAATGGATGAAGGAATGCTTCAAAGATTGTTTAAACTGTATGGTAAAAAAGAGATTCCTGAAAACATTATGCCTATGACCATTTCAAAGCTGGGAAACAATTCGGTAGGCACCATTCCCGTTTTATTTGATTTGTTAATGAAAGGAAAGTTTGGTCAAAATTTACCCGCCACAGAAGACTATATTGTATTTGTTTCTGTCGGTGCCGGAATGAATGTTAATTGCGTGGTTTATAAAATGCCGTAGAAT
>CAYWSJ010000064.1:0-19126 GCA_964461045.1 uncultured Bacteroidales bacterium
AAGTTTTTTTTATAGATTTGCTGTTGCAAAAAACAGAATGTAATGATTGAAAAACTGAAATTTGACTGCAAGAATTTTCGGGGCGATATACCATGTAAACCCAATAAGGAAAGAGATAAGGTTTGCGACACATGCGATGAATATGAACCTTATGAAAAAAGGATCCTGATAATTAAATTGGGAGCTATGGGGGATGTAATCAGAACGACACCGCTATTGGTTAAATACAGAAAACTATACCCCGACAGTCATATAACCTGGGTTACCCTGACACCGGATATTTTGCCTAAAGATAAAATTCAGGAGATCGTTAAATTTGAGTTTAAGGAGATTTTTAAAATTCAGCATAAAAAATATGATATTGCCATTAACCTGGACAAAGATGAAGAGGCTTGCATGTTATTAAGCGAAGTAGATGCTGACCAGAAATATGGATTTACCTGGAAAGAAAACCACATAGATATTGCCACTCCTAATGCTGAACATAAGCTTATTACAGGTCTTTTTGATAACATCTCGAAAAAGAATACAAAAAATTACATGGAAGAGATTTTCGAGATTTGTCACCTGGAATTTAATCAAGAACCTTATCTTCTGAGTTATGATAAGGATTTGGCAGAGAAATGGTCTTTTCTGCGCGAAAAAGCAGGAGGAAAAACAATTATTGGATTGAATACTGGTTGTGGTACCCGCTGGTTAACACGCTTATGGCCTAATGATTACTGGATAGAACTAATCAAAGAATTATATCAACAGAATTATTATCCGGTTTTGCTTGGAGGCCCTCCGGAAGATGAACAAAATAAATATCTTTCTGAAAAATCGGGTGCTTATTATCCTGGTTACTTTTCCCTCCAGGAATTTATTGCTCTTACTTCACAATGTGACATGATCGTTTCTCTTGTAACTATGATGATGCACATAGCCATAGGATTAAAAAAACCTTTGGTACTTTTTAACAATATTTTTAACCGGCATGAATATGAGCTGTATAATAACGGTGTGATTATAGAACCACCTACCGGTTGTGATTGTTATTATGGGAACCAATGTAAAAGAGAAAGACATTGTATGAAGGATTTGAAGCCGGAAACAGTGCTTAATGCTATTGAAAATTTAAAAAAAGAAAAGCTGACTAAATAATCAGATTATAATTATGCGAATTGCATATCTTTCAACCTTCTACCCACTTCGGGGAGGAATAGCTCAATTTAATGGTTCTTTGTACCGTGCTTTTGAGAAAGAACATGAAGTTAAAGCTTTTACTTTCAAGAGACAATACCCGGGTCTTCTTTTCCCGGGCAAATCTCAATACGTACAGGATTCAGATCAGGTTGATGAAATTCCAAGCGAGGAAGTTCTGGATACGATCAACCCTCTGAGCTACATTAAAACAGCAAAACGAATTAAAGATTTTAATCCGGATTTGATGGTTATGAAATACTGGATGTCTTATTTTGCTCCTTCTCTGGGTTGGGTTGCAAAAAAAATGAGAAAAAGAACAAAGGTTATTTCAATTCTCGATAATGTCATCCCTCATGAAAAAAGATTTTTTGATAAACCTTTAACTCGATTTTTCCTAAAACAGAATACGGGATTTGTTGCAATGAGTGAGAGTGTGGAGCAGGATCTTTTAAAATTAGCCCCTAATGCAAATTATATAAAAAAGATGCATCCGATATATGATCACTTTGGTGCACCTTTGGAAAAGAACGAAGCACGCAAAATACTTGGGATACCGGAGAATAAAAAAGTGGTGTTGTTTTTTGGATTTATAAGAGATTACAAAGGTTTGGATTTACTTATTAAAGCATTTGGGAAACTAGGAAAAGATTATCATTTACTTATTGCAGGGGAGTCTTATGGAAGTTTTGAAAAATACCAGCAACTTATCAATCATTCATCCAACCAGGAAAATATTCATCCGTTTGTTGAATATATTTCAGATAACAGGGTTCCTCAGTTCTTTTCTGCTGCGGATGCTTGCGTTCTTCCCTATAAATCAGCAACGCAAAGTGGTATTACAAATATATCTTATCATTTTAATTTGCCCTTGATTGCAACAGATGTAGGTGGTTTGCGTGAGACAATCAAACATGAAAAAACAGGTATTATAGTGAATGAAGCCACAGAAGAATCTCTAAAGAAAGGAATTGAGTCATTTTTCCAGTTGAAAATGAATATAGACTTTAAAAAGCATATTGAAGAAATAAAAAAAGAACTTTCCTGGAAAAGTTTTGCGGAAGCAATTGTGAGTTTTTCTAGGCAGTTACCTTAGTTTATTGAGTATTGCAATGGAAAACAAAAAGAAACAAAAAGCAATTTTTTTGGACCGTGACGGCGTCATTAATGAAGATTCTGATTACGTTGCCAATATAGAAGAGATGTGTATTTATCCCTATACTGCCAAAGCAATTTCAAAGATCAATCAATCTTCTTACAAGGCAATTGTTGTTACCAATCAATCTGCTGTAGCCAGGAAAATGATTACTGAAGTTCAGTTAAATAGTCTGCATGAGGAACTGAAAAAATACCTTCAAAGCCATGGTGCCTATGTTGATGATATATTTTATTGTCCTCATCATCCGGGGGAAAACCTGGTTAAATACGATAAAAAGTATATTAAGCAATGCTCATGCAGAAAACCCAAACCGGGTATGCTAATTGAAGCAGCAGAGAAACATCATATTGATCTGAAACGATCTTATATGATCGGTGATAGTGGAAGAGATATAGAGGCCGGACGTTCAGCCGGATGCACAACTATTGGTGTACGTACTGGGAAAGATATTACCAAATCAGACATTCAACCGGATTTTATTTTTGATAATTTATTTGATGCAATAGAGTATATTCTGGGTGAGAAATAAAAATGTACTGACATTATTCGAATACAAACCTCAGCATTTCACGATATACCGTTTCCCAGTCTTTCCAGTGAGCATGATCACTAAGGGCTTCATTATGCCAAATACTTATGAATGTGCCGTTTACTTCTTTTATATTCTCTACAAGGCTTTCAATGGCTGAAATTGCTTCGGTTACATTATATCCTTTATGTTTGTTTAGCGTGATATCCATTATCTGGAAAGGGTAAATCTTAAGAGTTGTTTCCTCATTATTGTACAGGTCAAAATATTTAAAAGGAGTGCAGGTTCCAGCTCTGAATCCAATTTCCGTAGCATATCCCATTGTATAATCCTCTGTAATGCCTGCTTTAATAAGATTCCTGTATGTTTCTGTAAAATGAAGGCGGAGATAATGCTGTCTGCTTTTTATAACTTTTCTGTCAATAATGTTTTCAAGGTCAGCAATTTCTTGTTTGAGTAATTTGTAATTATCACGGGTATTATAGGAAAAGTGAACACCGATATCACAATTCTTTGACATTTTTTGTATTAACTCTCTGTATGCTTGTTTGTTGAGGGATATATTGGTGTCAAATTTAGCGCTGTTGCCAACTAAAAAGAACCAGGTTGGTTTAATGTTATATTTATGATGTATATCAAAAAAGATATTATAAGTATCATACGGGTCTTTTTTTCCTGCAAGGGTCCTGTACCGTCTTATATTGTCTTCAATGTCAAGGTTAATAAGCGATCTGAGTGTAGAACCTAATGTTTTACTTATTCCCTTAAATAAAAATGCGTATGCATTATCAATATCAATAGTGGGCAAATAAGTAAACTTTCGTTCTTTTGGCTGATATCCGGGATACTTTTTTGACAAATATTCACTCAATGCATAGGCCCATTTATCAACCACAGGGATCTGGAGGAAATTATTATTATGAGCCAGGCTGACTCTTGCTTCAAATCTGTCGTGCCGGTCTTTTTTAAATGGCAGATGTTCTTCATATCTTGAAATGAGATAAAAAGCTGCAGCAAAAAGATCAAATGGAATGGTTGAATGATCATCAGTCTGAAAGAAAATTTTCACATTGTCCCATTGTGTTACAAAAATTTCTTTTTTTTCAATATGATCCTCAAATAGAAGACTATGTGGATTAATAGAAATCCCGTCGTTTAGTTTCCTTGGTGAATAATTTATTTTGGGTCCCCTGTGTCTTTTGTATTCTTCCTCATCATCTGTTATGAAGTAATCCGATCCCAGTATAGTACCTATAATGAAGTTTACTATATATTTTAACCTTGGCGTAATGCTATTTGTATAAAATGCTATCAATAGTTAATTATTTGATTGAATAACGAACATATAATTTTTTCTTGAAAAATGCCATAATAAAAGACAAATTTTATCAGGCTAAAGGTGAGGTTTTTTATTTTTGTACAGCTATTGTACTGACTGTCTATGTATTATTGCTCCAGTTCAACTACAGTGATTCCTGCACCTCCGAATTCAACTCTTTCATCTTTGTAGTTTTTTACCAGGTCGACGGTATCAAGATATTGGCGGATAAGTTGTCTTAAAATACCATTCCCTTTTCCGTGCAATATCCTTACGCTACTAACATTCAGGACAATAGCCTCATCAATAAAGTCTTTTATAAGATTAATAGCCTCTTCAGCTCTTTTTCCACGGATATCAATTTCAGGGTTGAATTCCATTTTTCTTTTTCCGAGGTCAAAATTTCGTGATACACTTTGAGATTCACTTTTCTGAACATGACTGCTGTATTCCTTTTCGCTAATTACTTCGAGTTCTTCCGGAGGAACAGTTGTAATTAAATTTCCGAATCCTACTAAGATACTGTTCTTGTTTTTATCCATTATTTCTCCTACTGTTCCATGAGTCTTATGCTTTACTTTAACTCCTTTCTCAAAACCAGGTTTTCCGGTTTTCTTTTGTTCTTTTTTTTCTTCCTTTTCTTCTGTTTTTAAATCAAGTTTATTTTTTATTTTATCTTTTTCATTTTTTGCTTTTTTGATGCTTGAATCAAGCTTATCAGAATTTCCTTCCTGTGTAATTTTCTTCTTAAACTCGTCAAAATCTTTTCTTATCTCTTTTGTCTTTTCTTTTTCGGCATTGCTTTCTTTGATCTGTTTTATTGTTTTTTCTATTTTTTTGTTCACCTGATTCAACAATTGTTCAGCTTCATGTTTGGCCTCTCGTTGAATTTCTTTCCTGGATTTTTTCGCATTTGCCAGTTTCTCTTCGTATTCCTCCAGCACTTTTTCAAGTTTTTTTTCATTTTGTTTTATGTTGTTCCTTTTTTTCTCCCAGTATCTTTTGTCTCTAATAATGTCTTTCAGGTTTTTATCATAATCAATATGTTCTTTTCCAATTTTTTCTGAGGCTCTTTTTAACACATGATCGGGTAACCCGATTTTTTTTGCTATTTCAAATGCAAAAGAACTTCCCGGTTCGCCAATTGAGAGTTTATAAAGAGGTGTCATTTTGTCAGTATCAAACAGCATGGCTCCATTTTCTATTCCTTCTGCCGAGGAAGCGTAGTGTTTAAGATTTGAATAATGAGTAGTGATTACCCCCATAATTTTTTTCTGATTCAGCTCAGTAAGTATAGATTCTGCAATAGAACCTCCCAGGACAGGTTCAGTACCTGCTCCGAATTCATCAATTAGTATCAGAGAGTTCGAATCGGCTTGTTTTATAAATGTTTTCATATTCAGCAGATGCGAACTATAAGTACTTAGGTCATTATCAATTGATTGGTCATCTCCGATATTGATAAACATTTTTTTGAATATACCCATTTCAGTACCTGTTTTGGCAGGAATTAGGAGTCCGCACTGAAACATATACTGCAGCAATCCGACGGTTTTTAAACAAACTGATTTCCCTCCTGCATTGGGTCCGGATATAAGAAGAATTCTTTGTTCTTTTTTGTCGAGTGTAATATCGAGTGGTGTAACTTTTCTTTTTTCTTTTCTGAAATTAAGGAGGAGGAGAGGATGAATGGCCTCAATCCATCGGATGTATGGATTATTAACCACAGCCGGTTTAATGGCCTCAATGTCTTTTGCAAAATGAGCTTTTGCCATAATAAAATCTATTGTAGCCAGGAATTCATTAGCTTTATAGATGTCGTTTGCATAGGGCCTTATATCTTCCTTAACAGCTAAAAGGATTTTAACAATTTCTCTTTTTTCTTCGTACTGTAGTTCTTTAATCTGGTTATTGATTTCAACAATCTCTGTAGGTTCAATATAAACAGTTTTTCCTGAGGCTGATTCATCCTGCACAATTCCACTGATCTTTCTTTTAACCGAAGCATCTACAGGAACAACCGTACGTCCTTCCCTTACGTTCAGTGTAGTATTCTCATCTACCCACCCCTGCGATTTCAGGTCTTTAAGAATATGATGAAGTTTTCCTGATATACTTTTTTCAAGCGAATTAATTTTCTGACGTATGTTTTTTAGTTCTTCAGAAGCATTGTCCTTGAGTTCTCCTTTTGTGTTTATTACCTGGTCTATTCTTTTTTTAACAAATGGGTATGTCTGTATATTTTTTGTTAAGAAATAAAGATTTTCATATTTATCTTCAGTCTTTTTTTCCCTGAGAAAATAAATGATCTTGTTGCAGGTGATCAGATTTAATCGCAATGCATGTAATTCGTTTACTTCTAAAAATTGTCCTTCAATGTCTATTTTTTTTAAGGGTTCTTTTAAGTCCAGACAATGATCAAAAGGAAAATTTTCTTCAAAACTGATTATCTTCAGCATTTCATCGGTTTGACTTATAAATCTTTCTATAAAAGTTGATGATGTGGAAAGCCGAATTTGGTTGACTTTTTCTTTTCCCCAGTCACTCTCACAATAATTTGAGATTCTTTCACGGATTTGATCAAATCCTATTTTCTGTTCAAAATTTTTTGGATATAACACACGAATCTTTTTGTATATTTATAATTATAACAAATGCAAAGTTAATATTTTATTAAATTATCATAATTTCATTTTTTGTTCGTTTTTTTATACAAATCTTTTTCATTGATTCATAAAACAATAGAGAGTTATCGGTTTTTAATTGGAGAAATATGACAAAAATTGAAAATAAGAAACATATAAATGCAAAGCGACTGGTTTTTGGGCTAGTGTTGTTTGGTCTATCTATGGCATTTTTTGAAAGTGCAGTAGTTGTTTACTTAAGAGAAATATCTTATTCCAAGGGATTTTCTTTTCCAATGAACCCAATTCCTGATACAATTGCTGTAACTGAAATTATAAGGGAACTGGCATCTTTGATTATGATCTTGGCTGTTGCTTACCTGGCGGGGAAAAGCTTTTTACAGCGTTTTGCTAATTTTCTGTTCATTTTTGCTTTGTGGGATATATTCTATTATGTTTTTCTGAAACTACTGTTGGGTTGGCCTGTTTCTCTGTTAACATGGGATATTTTATTTTTGATTCCGGTTGTTTGGAGTGGCCCTGTTATTGCACCAATTTTTATATCTCTTCTCATGATATTATTGGCTGGGATTATCTATAAATTTGAATTACGATTTACCGGAAGATATTATATTAATTTAAAAGAGTGGTTAATTCTTCTGGGAGGAGCTGTTGTCATATTTGTTTCATTTATTTATGATTTCATGAAGTTTATGGTTGAAAGTGCCGGCAACCTCATTGTCTCACCTGACAAATTAAATCAGCTTGTTTTGAAATATATTCCAACCCAGTTTAACTGGTCACTCTTTATTATAGGAGTTGCTGTATTGTTATTTTCATTTTATTTAATTCACAAAGGGTTTAACAATCAATTTCATTCTTAATTTTGATATAACCTAAGAATCCTCAATATTCAACATTTTTCTTTCACGAGAAAATTTTATATATTGACAAAAAAATGAAGGGATGAAATACCGTTTTTTCATCGTTTGGACTTTGATTTTATTTTCATTGAGCACGGCTAATGCCCAGTGGCTTAAAAATACTGGCTCACCTTTTATTACCAACTTTACTCCTGATGAATATAATGCTCACCCTCAAACCTGGGATATTATTCAGGATACCAGGGGCATCATGTATTTTGGTAATGTAGATGGAATTATTGAGTTTGATGGACATGAATGGCGTGTTATTGAATTGCCGGGGAAAAAGACTTGCAGATCACTGGCAATGGATTCGACAGGTAAAATTTTTGTAGGATCCTCTGGAAATTTTGGCTATTTAAGACCAGACGAAACAGGGAAAATGAAGTTTCAATCTCTTTTATCTCTTGTCCCTGATAACCATAGAAATTTTTACGATATATGGGATATTACGATACTTGGAAATAAAGTATTTTTCAGGTCATATAGTAAAATCTTTATTTATCAGGATGATACTATTAAAGTAATAGAGAAGCCTCAGAAAAAAACTTTGGTTCGTTTCGGAGATAATTTTATCTATCAGGAAGCGTATTACGTATTTGCCGACAAAAAAGGTTGTTACAAGGTTGAAAATGATACGTTGGTTCCTTTTGATCTTTCTTCAATATTTCAAAAAATAAATATAAACAATGTTGTTCGTACTGAAGAAAATGAATTTTTGTTGATTAGTGAAAATGAGTTGTATAAATATCAAATTAATGATCACCCGTCCTTAAAGCGATTTGTTACGGAGGCCGATGATTATTTCAGAGAAAAGGGGCTATATAAAGGGTTATTGAAATTCGGGAAATATTATTTTCTTGGCACAAGTTTAAATGGTGTTGTGGTTATTGATAAAAATGGGAAACATATAAAAACCATAACCAAGAAAGATGGATTAGACATTGGAAGTATTTATGACTTGTATCTGGACAAGCAAAATAATATCTGGGTTGCCTCTGCTAATGGAATGTCTAAGATTGAGATAGCATCACCAGTTACTTATTGGTCAGAATCCGAAGGAACTCAGATCTATGTGCTGGATGTTATCAGATATCAAAATAGACTTTTTATTTCAACTGAGAATGGGATTCTATACCTGGAAAACGGTAAAATTAAAAGGTTTTCCGACTATAAAGGGCAATGCTGGGATTTTAATATTTATACAGCGACTGATGGGACAAAACATCTGTTATTAGGGACTAATGACGGAGTGATGGAGATATTAAGTTCTGGCTATAAATTTATCTGGCCCAAAGTAACTGTCTTTACCATGTATTCTCCTTCTTATAATTCTGACCTGATATATTTTGGTTTAAGCAATGGTTTGGCTTCAGTTAGATATAAAGATGGCAAATGGATTGATGAAGGTAGGGTTCCTGGTTTAAAATATAATATTCGTTCTATTGTTTCTTCTAATGGCGATTTATGGTTGAGTTCTTTTCGCAATGGGGTGATAAGAATAAACAATCCAGGGGATAAACCCGAAGAAAGAAAAATAGAATATTTCGATGAGGATGATGGATTTAATTCATTGAAAAATATTCTTATTTATAAGCATAAGGGTAAGCTTATTTTCGCTACTGAAAATGGAATTTATAAATTTATTGAGAAAACAAATACTTTTGAGCCTGATGATACATTTGGAGTAAAGTTATCAGGAGGTGAACTCGGGGTTTTTGCTTTTGCAACAGATAATGAGGACAGAATTTGGATATCGGGTTTGTACAACAGGGAAGAGGAGATAGGTGTGGGAAAAAGGAACAAAGATGGTAGCTTTGAATGGAATTTTACTCCTTTCAGAAGAATTCCTTCTATGATGGTTCTCGATATTTATGCAGATGAAGATAATGTTACATGGATCGGGGGATCAGAAGGTTTGTACCGGTATTCACCAAATCCTTATTTTAAAAGTAAAGAATTTGAAAGCCAGATTCGTAGAGTGTCTCTGAATGAAGATTCTGTGATTTTTTACGGAACATTTTTTAAGGGAAAAGGAGATAAGAGGATTGTTTCAAATAGTCAATCTGATTCTTTGGTTAAGAAAATAAAATATAAAAACAACTCTATTACATTTTACTATAGTGCAACAAATTATACAGGTAAAAGCAAGAATATTCTATACAGTTATAAACTTGAAGGATTTAATGACCACTGGTCTAAATGGAAAGATATTCCACGGGTAAGGTTTACAAACTTAAAACCAGGTGAGTATAAATTTAAAGTGAGAGCAAAAAATCTTTATAATCATAAATCTAAGCCTTCTGTTTATGGATTTGAAATATTGAATCCCTGGTATAATCAGATTTGGGCATATTGTTTGTATGTAATTGCAGCAATTGTTGTAGTTTATTTCATAATCCGTTTATATACAAAACAATTGAAAAGGAATAATTTAAAACTGGAGAATCTGGTTGATGAAAGAACCAGGGAAATTGAACAACAAAAAGAAGAAATAATTTCTCAATCAGATCAACTCTCGAAAATTAATAAAGAACTTGAAAAACTATCAGTTGTTGCCAGGGAAACTGATAACGCTGTTATGATTATTACACCAAAAGGTAACGTAGAATGGGTGAACGAAGGGTTTGAAAAATTGTATGGATATGAATTTGAGGAGATCAGGGGAGAAAATTACAGCACTCTCTGGAAGTTAAATTATCAGCAGGATATTAAAAAGAAATTTAATAGCTGTATTCATGAGAAGACGACTAAAATATTTGAGAGTCAAAATATTTCTGATTCAGGCAAGACTATATGGGTACAGACAACATTGACACCTATTCTTGATGCCCAGGGGAATGTAGACCAGTTGATTTCAATTGATAGTGATATAAGTTTTATTAAAGAGGCAGAGGAAGAAATTAAAAAACAAAAAGATCTGATTGAGGAACAAAATTCAGAGCTTGAAGGGCACAGAAACAAACTTGAAAAACTAGTTGAACAGAGGACAAAAGACCTTAATCAGGCCAAGAAGAAGGCAGAAGAGGCCAACAGACTGAAAAGTTCATTTCTGGCTAATATGTCTCATGAAATTAGAACACCTATGAATGCGATTGTAGGATTTTCTAATCTTCTTAATGATTCCGAACTTGAAGATGAGTTAAGAAATGAATTGGTTAACCAGATAAATTCTCATAGTAATAGCCTGTTAAATTTGATTGATAATGTGATTGACCTGGCCCGGATTGATAGCGATCAGTTAGAGATTAAAAAAATTGAATGTCCTGTTGATTCAATAATAGACGAATTGCTGGATACTTATTCTGACAATGTACATTATAAAAGATTAGATATTGAAATCAGTAAAGACGATAAAATAACTGATTATAAGATAATGGGGGATCCTTATCGTTTGAAGCAAATATTTAACAACTTGCTTGATAATGCCATAAAATTCACAGATAAAGGGATTATTGAATTTGGTTATGAAATAAATGATAAAACTAATGAAGACCAACCTGTCAGATTTTTTGTAAGCGATACAGGTATTGGAATAAATAAAAAGCAAAAAGAGTTTATATTTCAAAGATTCACCAAGATTGAAAATAATAAAGAAAAATTATATAGAGGAGCCGGGTTGGGTTTGACCATTTGTAAAAATCTTGTCGAATTAATGGGTGGCAGGATTTGGGTTGATTCAATACCCCATGAAGGTTCCACATTTTATTTTAATTTACCTGTTAACAAGAAATAAATTAGTACAATATGGAAAATAACTGGAATGACAGAACAATTTTGATAGCAGAGGATGAAGACAGTAACTTCAAATATCTGGAGATAGCTTTGAGAAAATCAGGAGTGAATATTTTGAGAGCTAATAATGGAAATGAAGCTATACAACTTGTGAAAGATCATCCTGAAATAGATCTGATACTCATGGATATCAAGATGCCGGAGAAAAATGGGCTTGAAGCAACCCGCGAGATAAAACAGATAAACAAGGAGATACCAATTATTGCACTAACTGCATACGCAATGGCTAATGACAGGGAGATGAGCCTGGAAGCCGGGTGTGATGATTATATATCAAAACCTGTGCGAAGGAACAGGATATATTCTGTTCTGTCAAATTTTCTCGATGGATAGGCTTTCCTGTTAAAAAGGAAAGTCATCTTCATGTTCTACCTTTTTAACCTTTTCTTCTTTGGGTTTCTTTGCCCTCAGATGAACAGGATTCCCCTCCACATAAATTGCCTTATAAGGGTGTGTGGGACAAGCATACTCGCAGGCTCCGCAACCAGTACAAATGTCTTCATCTACTTCCGGAATTCGTAAGTCGTTTTTATAATCTACCATATGTACTGCTTTTGTAGGACAATGTTCAGAACAGGAACCACAGTCAGTCCCTTCTGTTTCAACAATACAATTTTCTTTTACGAACTGGGCTTTACCCAATTGTGTTAGTTTTTTATCTTCAAGCATTATAGGCAATATCGCACCTGTCGGACAGACTTCACTGCATGATGTACACTCAAAATTACAGAATCCTGTATGGTAATCCATTCTTGGCTGCATAAGTCCACGTAAACCATATTCCATAACTGCGGGCTGCAAGACCTGTGTTGGACAGACATTTACACATAAATGACAGGCTGTACAGGCATTGTTAAATTTTTCTGTTGATTCTGCCCCTGGTGGTGAAACGGGATTCTTTCTCTTTACAGGTTTGTGGGCATTATATGATACTAATTCCTGTGCTTTTGATATTATGGGTAACGATGTGAACAACAATCCGAGTCCTGCAAGAAAATTTCGTTTGCTTTTATCTGTTGGGTGAACAGTAGTTTCTTTATCATTTTGCGAACTCTTTAAAATACTTTTTTCAAACTTAACACTGGAAAAAGGACAAACAGTAAAGCAGTTAAAACACCCTACACATCTTGTAAAATCTACTTTTTGCTCTTTGGTGTTAATACAGCCTCCTTTACAAACAGACTCGCATAATCCGCATTTTGTACAGGTAGCTGTGTCTAATTTTATTTTATACAGAGAAAATTTTGAAAGAAAGCCCAGAAAAGTTCCCACCGGACAAATAGTATTACAATAAAGCCTTCCTTTTTTCAGAGACATCCAGATAATTAGACCTAAAAAAACTATTGGAATTAAAAGTACTTCGATGTGAACGGGTTCAAGTTTTACATTATAAAGCGCGTAGATATCAAATTTATTCAGTACACTGGCCAGTAAATTGTTTCCTTCTGTTAGTACAGGCCTGAAAAAATCGGAAACAATCCTTCCGAAAAGACTGTATGGATCAAGTAGAGCCACCACGAGAATGCTTCCGCTAAACAGAAAAACTAGAGCTAATCCGAGGATGGAGTATCTTAACCAATTAATTGATTTCAGATGTTTATATTTCTTACGGATTCTTGTTTTTTTCGACAGATAACTTATTACATCCTGTAAAATTCCCAGTGGACAAATAGTTGAGCAATACACCCTGCCAAATAATAAGGTAAGCAAAAGAATTACAAAAAAGCCTGCTGCAATCCATGAGAAAACCTTGAAGAATTTTAGCACAGACGGGACAAATTGCAGAAAAACAACTCCCTTTATAAAATCTTCAGGGAATATCCCTGCAAAGTCAAGAAAAAAGAGAGTAAGAAAAATTAAGAATAAGAGTGAAATAACCACTCTTATTTTCTTCATTTGTTTTAATTTCATTTGTATAAGGTTTAATTATTAGAAACTTCTATGTTGTTTATTTAAAAATTTTACTTCACCAAATTTTGAAGGTTTTATTTTACCAGCCCCGTCCTTTAGGGCGGGGTGTTTCAAATGCCTACCCCGACTATGATTTCTATAAATTTTGTAAAATAAAATACAAAATTTATAGAAATCGGATGGGTGTCAGGCTCCTAAACCCCGCCCTAAAGGACGAGGCTGGTAATCACATAAAACTATTTTGTTGAAGCAAGAAAAATCAAAACAGTTTCTTAGTTTGACATTATGAGCCTCATTCTTAGCAAAGTCTCCATTTTTTGATATTGTATCCCATGGGACCCTTATGCTTTATACATTGCCTTCTGTCTAAATGATGCAGAAGAGGATTTCATATTCTTAAAGTTTTTTCCTGGCTATTTTTAACTTACTCAGATCTGTTTGTCCATAACCATTTTCACCTGCTATTTCAATATGAGGTACTTTATCGACACTTGAACCGAATATTTTGGCTGCAGCAGCATCGGCAGCGACGATATCATCTGAAATAATCTGGTACTTCATAGTCGATACATCTGCTTTTGAAACACCCCTTGGTCCATTTCTTAACATAACTCTGTATGCATCAACAATATTTAAATCAGGTTTGCGGTATGAAACATAGTCGGCAATACATTGCTGAAGATTATTTCTGTGCCAGAATCTTCTGTCCCAGACAATTCCCATTAGGTTTTTCATGGCAATGGTCAATCTTGCTGATCCATGATGTTTGAGAATGGGCACATTAATGAAAACATCTGATTCAAGTATTAATTCGTGTTCTTTTGCGTTTTTCAATCTTTTTCCTTTGGGTACGTCAACTGACTGGTAATAGCTTTCAGCATGCCCCGGCGCAACGGTTGCTCCGGCATCTTTTGCAGCATTTTCTATGCCGCTGTTTTTGTAACATTTCTTCCATTCATCACATGTATGGTCAAAAACATATACTTTCTTTGCTCCTGCCTGGAAACAATGCTCTATAATTCTTTTTACAAGCCTGGGATTTGTATTTGCAGCTTTTTCAGGAATTACATCCCATCCAATATTCGGCTTTACAACTACTTTTTGTCCAGGTTTTACAAATTTCTTCATGCCACCCATGGCTTCAATGGCTTTATCAAACATCTTGTCAGCTTCCCCGTCTTTAATTGCCACTAGATCATACGGAAGGGAATTGTTGAGGGTAGTATTTGCAAAAATTTTTCCGGCTCTTCCGAGTGTTAGTAATGATCCGGTTACTATTCCTGCACTGATGCCTTTTTTAAGAAAATCTCTTCTTTTCATGGTAAGAATATTTTAAATGATTTTAAATAGCGCTTTTCTCTGTTTATCTTTTCATAAAAGTAAAAAAAATGCGTAAGCTATGAAAATAAATTATTAAATTTGAATGAGTCTAATTAAGTTCTGTTTTTGCTGTTAAATCAATTAAACAGATAATTATTCACTAATATTTGCTTATGCATAAACTTTAGTTTTATATAATAGTCTAATTCATAAGATTTTTTTTTAAATTCAAAGTTTAATTTTAAACTGGATAAATATGAAAGCAAACTTAGCCCTTCAACTCAAATCGAAAGAGACTGTACGTATCATATTACTGGATATTGCAGCTCTGCTTTTTATCTATTTTGTTCCTGCTATTTCGCATATGTTGAAACTTCCTGTATATTTTATTGAACCTATGCGTTTGGCCTTAATCCTTGCTTTGCTGCATACTACCCGAAGAAATGCATATGTTATAGCACTTACACTTCCACTTTTTTCATTTTTAATATCAGCGCATCCCGTATTGCCCAAAATGCTTCTCATTACTGCGGAACTTTCATTAAATGTGTTTTTATTTTATCTTTTTATGAAAAAGATGAAATCGGCACCATTGGCTATTCTCCTAAGTATTGCCGGGAGTAAACTGTTTTATTACCTGGTAAAATTTGCACTGGTAAATACAGCTATTCTTGCAACAGGATTGGTTGGTATACCTATTGTCATGCAGGTTGCAATGAGTCTCTTATTTGCAGGATATGCATTTTTGATATTAAGAAAAAACAAGGCTTAGATGATATCAAGCAGGTTATTTTTCTATAACTTTATCTTTATTTTATTTATAGGAATAGCAGCTTGTCAGACAAAAAGCAGTTGTTACAGAAGTAAGGTCCCGGAGTATGATAAAGATACTCCGGATGGGACTTATCTTCCTTCCTTAAAAAAACTTTCTGAAAAGAAACGTTTTCTCAGAAGAAAATTTGCCCATGAACCCGACATGGAAAAAGTCCCCCCATTGCCAAAAAATAATTACAGAAATCATCCCGATACGACCAGGCAGCGTTTTATTTCTGAACGAGATATAGATAATACTGTCAATTATAAACCTTCAGATAATAATTCTGAATCCCATTACCCTGCTATTGATACACTGAAAAATTAATCTTTTTATGATAAACCGATTCATCCTTTTTTTCTTACTGGTTTTCATTTCTTATTCCACTTTTTGTCAGAAAGTAGAAACTAAAGGCCCAACAAATGGGACTTTACTTTTAATTGGAGGAAATGCTTCCGACAATTTATATTTAAACATGTTCAGGAAACTCATTGGTGGAGGCGACAAACCAATTGTTGTAATTCCTACAGCAAGAAGCGACAAAGCATTGGAGTCAAATGATTTTTTCAAAATACAGAAAAAAAGATTTGAATCTTTTGGCTTTGAAAATGTAAGTATTCTTCATACAAGAAGTAAAAAAACAGCCAACAAAGAAAATTTTGCTGAACCTGTGAGAAAAGCTAAAGGTGTATGGATTATGGGAGGAAGGCAATGGCGTCTTACTGATTCTTATCTGAATTCACTGGTTCACCTTGAGCTAATTGGATTGTTGCAAAGAGGAGGAGTGATTGCCGGTACCTCTGCCGGTGCCACGATTCAAGGATCTTACCTGGTCAGGGGTGATACCAGGAAAAACACCATAATGGTTGGCGACCATGAAAAAGGATTGCGTTTTATAAGGAATATTGCAGTAGACCAGCATTTGTTAGCGAGAAACCGACATTTTGATATGTTTGAAGTATTAGAAGAATACCCTGATTTATTGGGCATCGGACTCGATGAGAACACGGGGATTGTTGTCAAAAATGACATATTTGAAGTGGTTGGTGAAAGTTATGTGGCCGTCTATGATGGAACCCGCTGGTCTGCTGAGAGAGATACCATTTATCAGTTAGATGAAGGGGAGAAACAATTTTACTTTCTTAAAAAGGGAGATAAATATAACTTAAGTAAACGTAAAGTAATAATTGATGATTAGTATTTGGGCATTAGCTGACGAGATATAGATGCATATGTGCAGTCAAACGGTTTTATACAGGCAAATGAATTTATAACAAAACCTGCGATTTATTTTATATTTATAGATATTCACTTTTTTCAAAAAAAAAGAAATTATGCAACGATTTATTTTATTTCTGAATTTTATTTTTCTTTCAGTTTTTACCTTCTCTCAGACAATTCCTGATAATTATTTTAACTGTTATACTATTCTGGCAGGGAAAGATGCCACGGAAAACGGAGCTGTGGTTATAGCCCATAATGAAGATGATCATGGAGAAAACCTGGTAAACTGGTTTAAAGTCCCCGGGAAAAAACACAAAGGAGATGAATTTATTACTTTAAAAAATGGGGCCAGGGTTCCTCAGGTAGAAACAACCTATGGGTATATCTGGCTGGAGATGCCAGGTCAGCAGTTTGCCGATTCATACCTGAATGAGCATGGTGTAGCAATTGCCTCAAATGCCTGCCCCTCAAGAGAGGATAATCCGGACCTGACAGACGGAGGAATCGGTTACTGGCTCAGGAGGTTAATGGCCCAAAGGGCTAAAACAGCGAAAGAGGCAGTTAAAATTGGTGGTGAATTGGTGGAAAAATATGGCTATGCTTCTTCAGGAAGAACTTATTCTATAGCGGATGCCAATGAAGCGTGGGTAATGTCGGTGGTTAATGGGAAACACTGGGTAGCTAAGAGAGTTCCTGATGATGAGGTGATGGTAATACCCAATTATTATACCATAACTACCGTAAATCTTGATAATAAGCAGAATTACATGGCTTCAGAAGGTTTGATTGATTATGCAATAGAAAGAAAATGGTATAATCCTGATAAAGAGGGTGAATTTAATTTTCGAAAGGTATATGGTCACCCTCGTGCCCTTGCCAGCATGGGAAATATCGCCCGAAAATGGAAGGGCCTGGAGTTGATTACAGAACAGGAATACCCGATGGATGAACCATTTCCTTTTTCCGTAAAACCTAAAGAACCTTTGATGCTTCAGGATTTTATGAGGGTGTTGGAAAATCATTACGAAGGGTCTGAGTTAGATGAAAGCCAGAATTACAAGAATGGTAACCCTCACTTGGGAACCAATGCAATCTGTTCCAGGATTAATCAGTATGGATTCGTTACCCAACTCAGAGATAACATGCCCGTTGAAATAGGAACAGTAATGTGGCTGGCTCACAGAAGACCCTGTATACAGCCTTTTGTTCCCTGGTATCTGGGAATGAGTGAAATGCCGAAGGATTTTGCTTTAAAAGATTCAAAATCAGCATTGGAAAATCATTTTGATCCACCCAAAAATATTCTTCAGAAATCTGAAGGACACGCTTTTGTGGAATATGTTCAGTATTCGGAAAAGATAGATGATGAGTATAGTATCTTAATTAATGATGTTAAAGAATACAAAAAAGATATGGAAAAAGAACTCCTGAAAACAAGTAAAGATTTTGAAAAAAGAGTTCTGCAGATATATTCAACAGATAAAAAGAGAGCACAAAATATGCTGAAAGATTTCACCCTGAAATATTTGGATGAAACACGGGAAAAGATGAAGGAATTACTTGATAAATCTGAAATTCAATCTTCAGAAAAGTCAGTTATTAAATAAGGCGGAATAATTATTCAATTCTGTCTTTTATTTTATCCCAGCTATTGGTTATTAAAAAGCTTTTTTCCATATAATCGATCAGTTGCTTAAAACGTTCAAAAGGAACGGCGAAAGTCAATTTATTTGCAGGAACAAAAGGCCTTGCTGAAATATCAAACATCCCTGTTATACCACAGGGATTGGCTTTGTCCTTTTCCTGGTAGGGATGAAGAATGATGGAGCTGCAACCAGCGCCCATTGGTGTTTTTACACCATTCGCATCTGTACGGTCGTAATTGGCCAGGGTAAAAAGACCCGAAATTATATCAGGTTCAGCAAAGAAAATTACTACTTCGGGATTATCTGATTCTTCCAATTTATCCCAGCGCTTAAAAATCAGCCAATGATCTTTTGCATCTATTTGAGGATAGTCTTCCATAAATGCTTTTACTGTTCCGGGATCTTTTTTATATCTTTCTCCTTCAACAACTCCTTCCTTACCGCATGAAAGGAAATATTCAAAATCAGGGGATAGTCCTTCAGAAAATCCTGAGTATCTTTTTCCCCCACCGCAACCAATATTGTCATGATTAAAAGCAAGTGGTTGCCCGTTTCTGACCCTGGCAAGTTCTGCTATCAGGCAACGATGACCATCGGGTTTATTTGCAGGTGGTATTGAATTTCGTTTTTTCGTGTAATAGAATACAAGGGGCAATTCTGTCTCTTTCTCTGTAAAATACT